>JALRFC010000285.1 GCA_023253875.1 Candidatus Kapaibacterium sp. | reverse complement strand
GAATGTATTTCATGCAGATCATTACAGATCAAGGTGTTCGCACAGAAACCATTAGCGTCATCCGCTAATGCACACACACAGAACAATGCCGATACAGGTTTATCTTGTATCGGCATTTTTTGTACGGAATTCAATAGTTTTATGTCATGAAAAAAAGACTCTCCTTTCTTGATCGCTTTTTGACATTGTGGATATTTGCCGCAATGTTCATTGGAATTGCACTTGGAAATATCTTTCCCGGCCTTCCAATCTTTATTGATACACTTTCCATCGGTTCAACAAATATTCCGATTGCCATTGGACTCATTTTGATGATGTATCCGCCACTCGCAAAAGTGAAGTTTGAAGCCTTGCCTGAAATCTTCAAAGATCGCACAAGCATTTCATTGTCTTTGATCCTCAATTGGTTCATTGGTCCGATCTTGATGTCCAGCTTGGCTATGTTCTTCCTTTCAGACAAACCCGAATATATGATGGGCTTGATATTGATCGGACTTGCACGATGTATTGCAATGGTGATTGTGTGGAATGATTTGGCAGGTGGGAATAGAGAGTATGGAGCTTTACTTGTTGCATTCAATAGTATCTTTCAATTATTGACATATAGTACATATGCTTGGTTCTTCATAAGCATCGTACCCGATTGGTTTGGTTTGCAATCCACGATGATTGATATCCCATTTTCCGATATCGCATATAGCGTCATCATCTATTTGGGAATTCCTTTTGCGCTTGGTTATGCTTCAAGTGTCATATTGCCAAAATTGAAAGATCAGGAATGGTATAATCGAAGATTCATACCTGCCATTTCACCAATCACCTTATATGCATTATTATTCACCATCATTATAATGTTTTCGGTGAAAGGTGAATCAATCATGGAATTACCTTTTGAAGTGATGACCATAGCAATTCCGCTCTTGATCTATTTCATGTTCATGTTCTTGGTGAGTTTCATGCTCTCTAAAATCTTGAATATTCCTTATGATAAGAATGCCGCGATTTCTTTCACAGCTACAGGAAATAATTTTGAATTGGCTATTGCTGTGTCGATAGCGCTTTTTGGTATTCATTCACCACAAGCTTTTGTCGGCGTGATTGGACCCTTAATCGAAGTTCCTGCATTGATTGTACTTGTCAAACTATCCCTATTTCTCAAACATAGGCTGTATACCACATGAAAATTCTGATACTTTGTACAGGAAATAGCGCTCGAAGTCAAATGGCGCATGGAATATTGCAAAATCTCAATACAGATTTATATGTTCATTCTGCCGGAACACAACCCACTGTACGAGTGCATCCCATGGCTGTGGAAGTAATGAAGGATTTGGGAATTGACATATCACATCATGTTCCTATGCATGTGGATTTATATCTAAAAGAGCGTTGGGACTATGTCATCACAGTGTGTGATGGCGCCAATGAATCTTGTACTGTATTTACAGGTGATGTACGACATCGCATCCATATTGGATTTGAAGATCCGGCAAAGGAATATGCAAGTGAGGATGAAGAAAAACAAGGTTTTCTTCGAATCCGGGATAAGATTGTACTTGAATTATTCCGGTTCAATGCTCGAACCTTCAAGGATTAGTCTCTTGGCTCTTCGCATGTTCTTGTCTAAGTTTGCATATATCAAATCACACTATGCAGACTTTCATGGTCAGAATCCTCTCGATATTGATGGCAATACTCTCCATCATATCCATTATACAAGCACAATATGTACCGATTTCATTTCCTTCACGATCCGGAAATCCCAATGGATTTCATCGAGGAGATGATATTCAAAATCCCATGCCGGGTCAGGGGTGGACCGTCATTTACAATGCATCTGATACCATTCCCAAATGGTCATCAATAGTCACGATGCCTTTTCCATTTTGGTTCAATAATGAATTGAAATCAACGATGAAGGTCTCGAATACAGGTATTGTAACATTCGACACTTCCATTGTCACCATTCCTACTGATACTACCATCACGTTACCAAAACCCGGATATCCTTCATCTGCAATCTATCTACTTGGACTTTCTTCTCGACAGAATCAAGCATCAATCATACTCAATCCTAGTGCTCGCACACCGATGATTCGCACAAGAGTATTTGGTTTTGCACCGAATAGACAATTCTGGATTTCATTCACAGGATTTTCTTTTATGCATGCAACTGCACAATATGCTTCCATTTGCAATTGGTCCATCATGCTTGAGGAATCTTCGAATTTTGTGTATGTCATTGATCATTCTACATTGTCATTTGAAGTATCCCAGAATGGAATCCGACCCGACACCACCAATATTGGCTTGTCCATCGGTTTGCAAATCAATGATTCCACCGGCGTGATGCTTGGTCAAAGAGTTGGTTCGAACGTATTGAATCCTCGAATTGGAA
>JALRFC010000284.1 GCA_023253875.1 Candidatus Kapaibacterium sp. | reverse complement strand
GACAATACCACTTCTTCGGGTATCGATATTTAAAGCTTCTTGAATGGCTTCTACTTTTTCTTCATCAGGTATTTCAGTGAACACTGTAAAAGTATCCAATGCTTTTGATTGAACAATTGATTCAGCCAAGGATCTGGAAAGCACAATTTCTGGTGATAAGAAGCTATTCTTTGCATCTGTTCCCGGAATCATTCCTCCTAAACCACCAGGTAATGATCCGGACAGAAGTGATGCAAGGCCCATACCAGCATTTTTTTGATCAGCCGGTAAAACCATGACCGTCGAAAGATATGTATGCGGTATGATATAGCTCAGACCCAGACCCAATAATAAGGAGAGGAATGCAATGATGAATATGCTTTTGATACGCATGCGAATAAATGCAATGATATTGGGAGTTTCATTTGTATTCATTGTCATTATTTCGATTGTTGTGATAATGTATACAAAACTCCGACCACAGTTACTATCTGTGCTGTTATGGTCAATGCCAAGCTTAATATCTGTGTGAATGTCACTTTGGATTCAGGGATTTCCGGTACTAATATCTGATCCCCTGGTTGCAATTCATATTCATCATCTTCTGCTATGAATTGCTCGCCTCTTTGCTTTAAAATCAACGTTTCATCTTCATCTGCACGCGTAGAAAATCCACCAGCAGAAGTGATATAATCACGATAGGAAAATTGTGGATTGAACTTGATTCTACCCGGATTTTTTACTTTACCAAATACATTGATGAAGTCTTTTTTCTTACTGATATGTATGGAGTCTTCATGCTCCAATGTCATATGCGGAATACCTTTGGACTGTTTTGTTGAAAAATCAACAGCAATCATACCACGTATTTCTCTTTTCTTTTCACGCATGAATGCCTTTTCTCTTTCTGAAAGCGCATCGGGAGGAAGTGCCATCAATCTCCAGTATTCAATGTCATATATATTATTGTCATCACTTTGTCGTATTAACAGTGAACTCTGTGGATATGCTTCTTTGGTTAATCCACCTGCTCTCTCAATCAAATCATGAATATTCACTGATTCAGGATCAATTGCATAACGACCGGGTTTCAAGACTTCACCGGTAATTGAAACAGTGTGTGGTTTTCTCCAATTGTACTTCTTTCTTACGGCAATTCTATCACCCGATTCCAATGTGATATCAGTATCAGTAGATTTCACAAACCATGTCTTGATTGTTCGATCATCGGCATTAAATCGTGATATCTCTATAGAATCAATGATAGCTGTTTCCAGAAATCCACCTGCGGATGTAATTGCACTTGATAGTAATTCGCCTTCTTTGAATTCAAATATTCCGGGCTTTCCAACTTCACCGCTCACTTCAAATGTGAGATTGGAAGATTGCGCAGGTATAAAAATCACATCACCACCATTCAAGAATGGATTACCTGATTTGTCACCTTTATAGAAGAAATCATGCAAATCAACGGGTATGGTTTGTGTCTGAGCAGAAGTGGTGGAGCGTGTGATGGTGATTTTTCTCATGGATGCGTCATACATCAAACCACCTGCTCTGTCAATGATCTCCGAAACTCTGTCAGCCGGAGTGGCCGGAATGATTCCTGGTTTTCTAATTGCACCTCTAATAAACACTTTAAAGGTTCGCATTTTTCGTAATGTCAGAGAAACGGAGGGTGACTTAAGAATTTTCATCACTTCAGCAGAAACCAATATTTCAGCTTCATGGAGTGATAATCCTCCGATTTGAATTGCTCCAATACCAGGAATGATGATTCTTCCATCTGGCGAAACGGGAATATCAATATGCGAAGGGACCTCAGGTTTATAGAGAATTGGAGCTATGAATACAGTCAGGATATCATTGGGACCCAGAATATATTGCTTTGGATCAATTGGAGTTTCAACCAATCCCAGTGTTTCTTTGGAGAGTAATTCAGCTTTTTCAAGTGCGGTGGTATCATATTCACCGGGCTTCATCATACCGGGTTTGGGAAGTTTGATCGCACCTGTCACCTGAGCATTGAGCGAATGTCCTAGCAATAGGAAAAGGAGTGCGGAGAATACAATGCAATGCAAAAATTTCATCATGTTCATCGAATGCTTGGTCTTGTGAGACGCATTGGGAGGAATTCCAAACCATTGACAGCGACTCTGGAATATGGTAAAGAATGCGTGAAAACGAACTCAGTACCAAGACTTTCGGTTGTAAATATACATGGTTTTGCGCAACCTATCTCAATTCGTATGGTTTTTCCTTCTGAGTCTATCTTTATCAATTCCTCTACTCCCTGTATGGCTTTGATGGTGTCTGTTTGCATGATAATGCGCTCACCATCCCGTATGAGAATGCCTTTTTGAGTATAATCGAAGGTAATTCCCGGTAAAGTTGAATCTCCTTTGACTGTTTTTCGAAGAATGAC
>JALRFC010000283.1 GCA_023253875.1 Candidatus Kapaibacterium sp. | reverse complement strand
CCCACCATGTGCGGGTATTGGGATTGGTAAAATCAGGGAAATGACACCAGCCGGGCCAAACCTGACCGGTATAATCGGTTGCATCTGGATATTTGAGGAAAAGATTTTGCTTCACGCCTTGTTCATATGCGGTATATCCCTTTTCAACTTTGATGCCCGGATCGATGATGACTGCGGTATTGAATCCTTTTTGCTTTAAACTAGAAATCATACCTTTCGGATCAGGGAAGCGATCTTGATTCCAGGTGAAAATCTTATACTTATCCATATAATGAATGTCAAGATAAATGACATCAGCCGGAATCTTCTTCTCGCGAAATGTTTCTGCGATGCGCAGTACTTCTTTATCGGGATAATAACTGTAGCGACATTGCTGAAAACCCAAACTCCACAATGGAGGAAGCGTTATTCGACCTGTTATCGATGTATAAGATTCAATGATGCCGGGAACGGTGGTATGATAAATGAAATAATACACCATATCACCATCTTCGGCGGTGAATGATGCAAAACGATCATTGGATGCACCAAAATTGAAATGTGATTTATAGGAATTATCCATGAAGATTCCATACATCACTTTTGCGCCTTGCGATTCATGCAAGCCAATATAGAATGGTGTTGACATGTAAATCGGATCTGCATTCGTTGGATATCCGAAATAATCTGTATTCCAATGTGTAAATCCTTCGCCTCTGCGATTGAGACCGCCGGTCTTCTCTCCCATGCCAATGAATTTTTCATCGGAAATAAGTTTTTTGTATGTGGTGACTTCTTCGCCAATCCATGAAGTACCAAATGCAGATTCATCCTCATTAATGAGAATGCCTGACTTTGTGGTAAAGCGAATGCGAACTGGATTTTTGGATATGGAAAGAATGAGGGAGTCAGTTTCCATGCGATATGCATCACTAGATTCAGTTGCTTTGAATGCTTTGGAAGGAAGGAATTCGGGTCTTTTTGCATAACTGAGCGTATCACTCAATCGATTTTTTTTTGTGAAATGTACTTTGATGATTGTAGGACTATAGACAGTGGCAATCAAGGTACCTTCAGCAGTTTTGATTTCAACGCCATGATCAAGAGCTTTGATTGTCTCTGCTTTGCCCATGGATTGATTTTTTTGATAGACATCATTTGCCATTACTATCGAGCAGGAACAGAATAAGAGGAGTAATCTATACAACATAGGCCATCATTGAATTGTGAAGCAATTATAGTGTTACGATTATTCGCATTGTATTGTCTTGATACAGATACTGAACAGTAGTGGCAAGATATTCAGTGATAAAAATTCCTCGACCATGATCCCTATGAAGATATTCCGGCAAAGTAGGATCGGGTATAGTTGATCGATCAAAACCGGGACCGGAATCCTCGAATATACATATGATTTGAATATCCGAAATGGATAAGCCGAGCGAAACTGAAGCAAGATGATGCTCTTTGCTTCCATGTTTGATTGCATTCGTCATCATTTCTGTGATGATAATCATGAGTGTATCTTGCATTTCACTATCTAGTGACTGATATTCCTTCAGAGCAAGTACATCATTTCGAATGACTCCAATCAATGAGAGATTGGCTGCATATGTTCTCGTGAATGAACATTCCACTGCTGACTTTGGATATGTTGCATCATCGGACATTTACTCTCCAATGCGAATGCTTATACCACGGTGTAATATTCTACCGGAAACTTTGCCGTCTGTTTGAAACACTCTAGGTGATGCGATGGTGATATTCTTTACTGCGTCTTTACCAATCTCTGACTCAAGTAATTTCAATGCGCTCCTCACGCGCTCTTTAGCCAATATGCTATTATGATCGGACTTCCCAAGATCATCAATAAGCGGAATCAAAGTGATTGGTGTGCCAGAACTCATAGCTTTTTTGATTCGCTGAATAACTGATTGATCTATCATGGAAAGTGAACCTTCATCAAAATCTGAATATCCGAGAATATATTCATTGGATATTTTGCTGTTTTGGATCTCATTGACATTCTCTCGGAGTAGAATTGGACGAACATACAATTCAATTCTCGATTTGGATTTGAGATTTGGTTCTAAAGTAACAAATGACTGTGCGATGAATTTCTGTGTTTCGTTTGGATCTGCTACAGATGGACTAAATGAAAATGTGATATCAGGTTCTTCAATGGTCTTATTTTTTACATTGCCAAGACTTGCCATGCCGGCAATCTTTGCACCAGTAATTGATGGCTCAGTGATGAGTCTGATAGATGTTTCTTGAAAGACATTCTGCGTATCAGCTTTCTGTTGCACAGGTAAGGTTCCATCAGCATGCTTTAACATCACCATTCGAGTTTCATCAAGTAATTCTGTATAGCGTAGTCCTTTTGTCTTGATAATGCGCGTTTCAGTTTGAATGCTTCGTCCCGGATTGAT
>JALRFC010000282.1 GCA_023253875.1 Candidatus Kapaibacterium sp. | reverse complement strand
CATGCAACATCTTGAGAATTCCAATTATGAAAATACCCGATGAGTGATTGCTGAGCATTTATGTTGAATGAGCTGAGTATACAGAAGAGCAGAGCTATATGTTTCATTGTACATGCACGATTATTATCAACCGTCCAATTTACGCAGAAAAACAGAAATGGGATGAAAACTCAACAAGGCTTTTTATGCAATACAATCCATTCATTCCACACTTTCTTTTGTCTATCGCTCATAACTTCCAAGAATGAAGTAGATACTTTTTGGGAAAGACTCTTCAGCCACCATGTGGTGTATTCCTCAACATAGTGTTTTTTACCTTCGAATTCGAGCTCAATTGTTCTATACTTAAGTCCATAATCAGGATCATTGCGATCCAAGAGCTCCAAACGACTCTGCTTTGCTTTTTGAATTTCATCCAATGATTTGATACGTTCAGATTCCGATATCTTCATTTCAATGAATTCACTGCGATTCACATTACATACGTTCCTTTGATCCGGAGTGAGATTCAAACAAGACTCAAGCACCACATCCACGGGCACGCTCATTCTACTTAAAATCGGCATGGCCTCGACTGTTGTTGGATGTTGAATGATGTCTGTCGTAGTATTATTGACTTGTACCGGATTTGTAGTGGTATCACAACCCATAAATCCGAACGAAATAATGAATGCAATTGCAATCAATGTTGTTTTCATGATATCCCTAATGATGATAATACTGCCAATGTTGGCTTATGTCCTCTGATGCAATGAAGTTTACTGATTATTTGACAGATTTGATGGAAACATTGAACACACCATTGCGATACTTCCACAATTCATATCCTTCGGTATTGTACACAATGGCGCTTCTTGGTGATTGACCGAGTACAATATGTGTTGGAACATAAGCAGAATTATGAATCTTCGCGCTTCTTGGTGATTGACCCAATACCAAATGTGTAGACTCTTGTTCTTGGATTGTTACTTCTTTTTTAGCAGCAACCGGAACATATTCTGAATTATAAATCTTCGCACTTCTTGGTGACTGACCAAGAACTTGGTGATTACTCACTTGCTTGGTGTAGATTTTTGCACTTCTTGGTGATTGACCCAATACTTGATGTTGTGCAAAAAGTGATGTTGACATTGCAATAATTGCGAGCAAAAAAACGATGCTTTTCATAAAAAAACCCTGAAATAGAATGGAAAACAGATTGTATAAGCACTGTGCGAACCCTGAAAATATATTCTCATTGTATGTCATTTCGTCGCACAGAAATACATAATGCATTTGCCGTGCCAAAAAATTTATTGTGGTACTTCAAGAAGCTAGAAATGACAAAATGAAATTGATGAAAAATCCTCTGATAACCGCATAAATACTCGGATGCAAGGAAGATGAATAGTAGTGAATTAGGTGTCGTAAATTATTCGAGTAACTGTGCAATAAGTTGTCCAGCATTTCAAATCTTGTATCAGGATGTGTCAACTCATGTGTTAAATATATTTGACAATTATTGTGCAATTCCCCTTGAATATACCACCCGCTATCTTATGTAAATCATATCTTCAGACATGGTCAAACTCTAGGATCAACTACAGGAAGATACCCCAAGTAACCTCACTATCTTATGCAAACCATATCTTCAGATATGGTTAAACACTAGTATCTAGTACAGGAAGATCACCCCAAGCAATCTCGCTATCTTATGGAAACCATATCTTCAGACATGATGAATGCACCTATACACTTCGCTTCTTAATCAAAATTCTGAGAGCATTCTTCTTTGGAGAAATTCGGAATCAGTGAGTGTTTGCAGAAACGCCTTCAAGACAATTTTGTCTGCAGGAGTGAGTGTAATACCGGCAGGATTTTGTTGGGTAAAAAGTGGATCAAGATATGGTGATGCTATCATGCCATTTTCATAATGATTCAGCACTTTATCTATATTATCAAAACGTCCATCATGCATATAAGGAGCTGTTACCATGACATTTCTTAATGAAGGAACTATGTATGCATAGACATCTTTCTCATTCAATGTAATGAGGGCTCTACCTTTGTCATTCTGATTTCTGACCGCAAGTCCCGTATTTCTGAATGATTCATCACTAAATAATGGTTCAGCATGGCAAGTCGCGCATTTCTGTTTGAATATCGCATAACCATCTTGTTCTTCATTCGTGAATGTAACACCTTCATTTCGCATGACTTTATCATATTTTGATCCTGCAGAGATAAACATCAATTGAAATTGTGAAAGTGCTTTGAGAAAGCGTTCAGAATTGATTTCATCAGTGCCAAATGCAGATTTGAACATTGCAGGGTATTGAGCATGTCTGCGCAACTTTGCGAGGACATTTTCTAAAGTTTCATCCATCTCATTATGTGAAGTGATTGGATTTATGGGGAATAGATCTAGATTG
>JALRFC010000281.1 GCA_023253875.1 Candidatus Kapaibacterium sp. | reverse complement strand
CTTTGCTTTGTACCGTCTCAATAAAATCCTTCACGACAGCAAAATTCACATCCGCATCGAGCAATGCCGTGCGAACTTCATTCAATGCTTCCTTGATATTCTCTTCGGTGATCTTCGATTGACCTCGAAACACCTTAAGAGCAGATTCTAATTTAGACTGTAAACTCTCAAACATAGTATCGCCATGTGACAATCAGTGAGCCACAAAAGTACGGTAAATATGGCATTTGACCAAAGAAATTATCCCTTCAGAACTCCCTTAGCAATAAGGGTTTGCAGTGATTGTCGAAGTGCTTCCCCAAATTCGTCAATCTCGGCTTTCGTAATTGTGAGTGGGGGTAGAAGTCGAAGTACATTCAGTGCAGTAGCATTCGCAATGATACCATGAAGCAGTAATTCTTGCACTAGGGGAGCGGCTTCACAGGTCAAAACCACGCCTTGCATGCATCCGCAACCGCGAATTTCCGTGATATAGGCGGGAAATTCCTCCATGATTGCATGCAAAGTTTCCTTCAAATAACAACCCATTTCACGGGCATTGTGCATAATGCCATTATATAACTCTTCCATGACAACAATTCCTGCCACGCAAGCGAGAGGATTTCCGCCATATGTTGTCCCATGACGGCCTTTATCAACCAATTTCGCCAAATCGTCATTCGTGACAATTGCGCCGAGCGGTAATCCTCCGCCGATTCCCTTGGCCATTACGATGATGTCGGGTTTGATGAGGTATTTATCAAAAAAGAAAAAAGACCCCGTTCTTCCCACTCCGGATTGTACTTCATCTGCTATGATCAGAAAATTGAATTGCTCCTTGAGATTCATGAGTTCAGTGACAAATGCAGGATCGGCATGAGTAATTCCACCTTCTCCTTGGAGGAATTCGAGAGCAATAGCACATGTATCATCATTCACCACCTGCTTCAAAGCTTCAATATCATTGAAGGGAATCACGCTCATATTCGGAAGGAATGGACCAAGATTCTCCTTATATAATGGCTTATCCATCAAACTAAGTGAACCATAGGTTCGGCCATGAAAGCCACCGGTGAATCCGATCATATGTGATTTTCCATGTTCATGTCCCCAAAGACGAGCAATTTTAATTGCACCTTCAAAACTTTCAGCACCCGAATTGCTGAAAAATACCCGATCATAACCACTCTTTTCGGTAATCAGCTCGGCAAGTCGTACTTGAGGTTCTTGATAGAAGAAATTCGAAACATGAAGATATTTCTCGGCTTGCTCTTTGATTGCTTTGATGATGCGTGGATGTGAATGACCAAGTGCATTGACGGCGATTCCACTTAAAAAATCGAGATAACGCTTTCCTGATTTATCAAAGATCTCGCTACCAATCGCTCTTTCGATTTCAATGGGAAGTCTGCGATAATTTTGAAACATCACTTCTTGTTCGCGTTCAATCAATGTTGTATTCATTCTGAATCCTTATCATGTGAATCATCAAAGAGATATGATAGTGGGAGTGTCTTTCTGCCTGCATACCCATCCATGAAGCCGTGATAATGGGTGATAGTTTCTTCATCGCTTCGCCAGCAGAGAAGCACTTCGCGACCTTCGATGATGGCGGGAAAATCAACGAGTCCTATCTGAAAATTCCAGTCTTTATATTCACAGCCGAGCTCTTCGAGTTCAGCATGTAATTCTTTCAATGTATCTGAAAATGCATTGCAATGTTCATCATTGCGAGGATCCTCACCGGATTTCATGATGAGCGTAATGCGTTCTCTTAGTTGAGAACCAATGCGTAGAATATCAGTGACAATACTACGAACAAGTGGCAAAGTACGATTTGCTTCTTCGGGTGTGAAATACTTTATATGTTCCATATCACATCCGATGTGGTTGAGCTTTGACAGGCGCTTTCGGCTTAAGCAAGGAAGCGCCGCTCACAATGAGTGTATCTCCGATCGATAGACCCTTTGCAATTTCTAGAGATGCATCGGTGCGCATACCTGTTTCAATCGGACGTGGAATTGCCTTGCCATTCTGAAGAATGAAGACCCGAAGTCCTCGAATATCAGGAACTGCCGCTTCGGTCGGAATGAGAATCGTTGATTCGGTTGTTGTCAATGGTACATTCACTTCCACAAATCCACCCGGTTTAAATTGCGATTGGGTATTCTTGTGATGAGCAACGATACCAACTGTTCTGGTAGCATTGTCAATGATAGGATTGATCGCATATATTGATGCAGTGTGTTCTTCCGATTCACCCGACTCAATAAATGTGATATTCATTCCTTTTTTCATCGATTGTGCATAGCGTTCAGGCACTGCGCATTCGATGCGAATTGGTTTGACATTGACGAGTTCTGTGATCACGGTTCCGGGAGACACATAACTTCCTTCACTGAGTTGCTTGATCCCGATTATGCCTGAGAATGGAGCTCTGATC
>JALRFC010000280.1 GCA_023253875.1 Candidatus Kapaibacterium sp. | reverse complement strand
ATCGCAATAAGGACCCAAAAAGATGATTTGGTTGATAGGCCGTATGTCTAAGCATAGTAATATGTTGAGCAGAGCGGTACTAATAGTCCAAACGGCTTGCCTGCACTGTTCTTTTCCATTAAGCAAAAGGGAAAAGACGTCATAGAAATATGACAAGCAGTGTCACAAGCACCCTTTAGAGGTTCGCTTTTTTCCCTGCTTTGTATAAAAGCACGGAAAACAACTCATGTAGAATCACTCTACAAGTCACATGCGCCTCTTTATGACTCGGTGTGTTGAAAAAACATACGAATAAACATATCTCTTATAACCCATGGATGAATCCATGGGCTCATTAAAACGATGTTCATGCTCGGTGACGCTATCGCAGGGGTCACACCTCTTCCCATTCCGAACAGAGAAGTTAAGCCCTGTTGAGCCGATGGTACTGCATGCGTAGGTGTGTGGGAGAGTAGGTAGTTGCCGGGTCATCTTCTTCTAAAAAGCCTCAATCCTTAACACGATTGGGGCTTTTTGCGTTATATCCTAATAAGAATTCCTATTTTATAGATAATTAATAATAAAGCTAGTCAATGATATACTTTATATGTTTATTCTCAATATTATTTTCTGTTGCGAATGCCAAAAATGAACAGTTGTCAATTGGTTTTCGTTTACAACATTCCATACATATGTATAATGAAAATGGAATCACTATTGACTATACTCCAAAAAATATCTTGAATGATCAGCTCTCTTTTGGAGCAACTTATGTGACTTCTAGATTTGGATCTGCGATAAATTCAAATGCTATCATACAAGACAATATCCTATTTCATTCCACTTATGCATTCTCATCTTCTGCGCTATCTCCACTCATAAGACTTAATGCTGGATATTGCTTCGCTGATTATGAGTCTTCTCTCTTTGATGAAATCGATTCATCCATGCCACTACTCTCTTTAGAAGCAGGCGCAAGATATGCATTCGATTTTCCATTGAAAGTGCAAGCTGGTATCGGATACAATCTCATCACTAGTGATGGTTCCTCAGGCATTGGCACAGTTTATCCGCTCTTTGTACAGTGTACACTTTTATGGAGCTTCTCACTATGAAATACTTTATTCTCATTGCAGCTGTCTTTTTCATTGGATGCGGGGGTGAACCCAGTATCACCGATGCAGACTTAGATGGAAATGTTCTCTTCGACCCATCACTCTATTCTCCTGAACAATTCCTCATTTCAAAATCCAAACCCAATCCAACCGAAGAAGAAAAACAAAAGCCCGTGATCATTGTCGCTCATGGATATACTGCCACAACATTTGAATGGAATGAATTCAAACGCTATGTCGACTCCACGCGAGCAGATGTGCTGGTATCGCAAGTTCTTCTCGGTGGACATGGCAGAACCTATCAAGAATTCAAGAATTCTTCTTGGCGAGATTGGCAAGCAAGCATCATTGATGAATATCAACAACTTGTCCAAGCAGGTTATAGAAATATTTCCTTTGCGGGTTCTTCAACCGGTGGACCCTTGATCGTGAATCTCTTCGCTCAATCATTCTTTAAGAATTTGGTAGAGCCGAAGCATGTATTTCTCATTGATCCAATCATCGTTCCCTCCAATAAAAGTCTTTCGATGATCGGTATATTTGGTCCAATGCTTGGATATATTGAGTCCGGAGATATGACTGCAGAGGAAAGAAAGCATTGGTATGCATTCCGTCCTCAAGAAACACTTCAAGAATTACAAGATATCATCACAATCACAAGAAAAGATCTTGAATCCGGTATCCGTTTTCCGAATTCAACGCATGTATCAATCTATAAAAGTCTCTATGATGATGTTGTTGACAGAGTAAGCGCCGTCATGCTCTATAATGGAATCGAAACTCTAACTCCGGATATGAAAAAAGTATCGCTTCCACATTCCGGTATTCATGTCATCACCAGACTCGAAGGCAGAGCAAATGTCACCGTGCAAGACCGTATCCTTCAAAAGAAAGTATTCGATGAAATGATTCAAGATCTGAAGTCTAAGCAATGAAAAAACAAGTGGTTGTGGGAATACTCATGAATGCCGAAAATCAGGTATTCATCGCGCAAAGATCTGCATCCGGAACATATCCATTGAAATGGGAATTTCCGGGCGGAAAGGTTGAAGAGAAGAAACCTTCGAAGAAGCTCTCAAAAGAGAATTGCATGAAGAATTGGAATGCGAAATCCATCCTCCATTTGAACTCTTTCATAGCAATGATATCATCTATGATGATGGTGGGTCATTTTCAGTGCGATTCTATATCGTCAGATGCGAACTTCCAACGATTGAATCATCTTTGTGGGAAGAGATGAAATATGAGCAGATTCATAATCTACATCTCTATGACATGCTTGAAGGAAATAGGGAAGTCGTGAGATTGCTTCAAGAGCATTATTCATAACGAAGC
>JALRFC010000027.1:2452-11621 GCA_023253875.1 Candidatus Kapaibacterium sp. | reverse complement strand
ATTCATTCCTACTCATTCTCCATTTATAATTTCATTCTTTAATTTCTCCATTCTTAGATTCTTCCATTTTTTCTATTCCCTCATGCTGAAGGGTGGCACACGTAGCGTGACGGGGTGAGTTCTTCTTACTGGATATTATGATGATTTGGTCCAGATGGGGCTATTGAGTTTGCACCCAGAGCGAAGCCGAGGTTGTACACCGAGCGAAGCCGAGGTGGGGGTAGTTATTCACGTCAGCTTCTCGTCTCGGCTTCGCTCGACGAGCAGTTTCAGCCGAGTGCTCACCGAATAATTTTCTATCTCGGTAACGAATAGACTGTCGAAGCATATTCCGGAAAATGTTCAATCTTATCAAGACTTGGAAGATCTCCGGCATGTGCAGAATGATATTGCCAAAGAATCAAGTTTCTTTGTGCTAAGAGTACAGAAGTTAATGTAAAAGGATCACCGATTGGTTTTCCAATGATAAGTCCTTTAGCAGCGGCTCGAAGACCACATTTCCAAACATCTGGACCAAACATTTCTTTCATCCCACCAGATCTCACTTCAAATGCCTCATAGAATCTGTGATTCACATCAGCAATTGCACGTGCTTGGGGCCAATATTTTCTAAAGAATGATTGTCCATCTTTGATTGTACCCTGATAAAAAAAGATTGGTTGTGGAGCGAATGGATTTTCTTCCATCATCTTCTTGGCATCTATCACCATTTCTTTGGAAAATAGACAACCAAAATGACGTAAGAATATAAATAAGACAATGGAATTACCCATTTCTTCCTGCAATGTTTCGCCCGAAAGATTCATCCCCTCTATGCGGGCATCCAAAATCTTTTGATCGATTATTTGCATATGTTCCGGCTGAACAGTCGATCCTGGCATGGTTTCACCTGCTATGAAAGAGTACATTCAGGCGGTATAACACAGCTGTTTCAAGAATCGTTCATTGAATTGATTTTTTTTCTTCGCGAAATCTCTTGTAGGAATAAGCTATTGGTATTATGACGATGGTAGCAATCCATATGAGAAAAACAGTCAGAATGATTCCCGCACCAAAACCCATACTGCTAAGTATGGCAGATATACAAGCCATACCGATTCCTGAGTAAAACCAGAGTGGAGCAGTAAAACGATGAGTATCATCCCAAACGAGTTCATTGCTGAGCGTCCAAGGAGTGCGAATACCCACAAAATAATTCTGCTTCACATTTGCCATTGCTTTCCCAAGAAATGCAAAAAAAAGAGAAATTACCGAGAATAACCATTCCGGCTGTACATTGGAAGCCTCAATGATGGACAGTGAGGTCCAAAGCATGATGAATCCTAATAGTGCATGCGTGCCAAGTCTGATCCACTGCAATGTTTTGATTGAATATTGTAACTGTTCATTATTTGGATCTATCTTCGGTATGAAAAACAAAAACAGATATAATCCCGTATTGATGAGCGGAAGCAAGAATAAACCAATATCTTTTGGTGCATAATTATCCGGCTTTCCTTCCAGATTCCAATGGATTGGTACAATATCAGGAGCATATGCATATGTTATTACTCCAATCAACCATGTAATAATGACCAGTAAAATGATGATTGCTTCGAGAATGTGTGATTTTTCTTGTTTCATTTTGATAATATCCTGAATAACTACTTGCAAACTACTGATTTCCCTCTTAATGACCTTTCATCATGGGAACAGTTCCATCAAAAGTGCGTATCTTTGCAACTTGTTTTGTTTCAAAGGCCTAATCTTCAATGAGTACTACCTCACCCCGCGCTGATATTAGAAATATCGCAATCATTGCCCATGTTGACCATGGTAAAACAACATTGGTGGATCACCTCCTCAGACAATCAGGAACATTTCGAGATAATCAAGTAGTCACCGAAAGAGTGATGGACTCAAATGATCTAGAAAAAGAAAGAGGCATTACCATCATGGCCAAAAATGCGGCTGTTCGATGGAATGATATCAAAATCAATATTGTTGATACTCCCGGTCACTCTGATTTCGGCGGTGAAGTTGAGCGTATTTTGAGCATGGTGGATGGCGTATTATTACTTGTAGATGCTGCCGAAGGACCTCTCCCTCAAACTCGTTTCGTGCTAAAAAAAGCACTTGAACTTGCTCTTACTCCAATTGTTGTCATCAATAAAATTGATCGCTCGGATGCACGTGCGCCCGAAGTATTGGATGAAGTTCTGGAACTATTCATCGCACTCGGCGCAGATTATCATCAGCTAGATTTCCCTGTGATTTATGCAATCGCAAAGCAAGGAAAATCCACTTTATCCCTCGATAAAGAACCTGAAACTTTAGCTCCATTATTGGAAAAAATCATTGAGAAAATTCCACCTCCGAAGATTGAGGCGGATAGACCTTTCAAAATGATCATCACTGCCCTCGATTGGAGTGATTATATCGGAAGAATTGCCATTGGTAGAATTCAAATGGGCGAAGTGAAAACCGGTGATTCAGTACTACTCATTAGACCAGATGGTTCGGTAGAACAACAAAGAATCACCAAAATGTATGCCTATGAAGGCGTACAAAGAAAAGAAATCACCGAAGCTGCAGCAGGTGAAATCATCGCTCTTTCCGGTTTTGAAAATGTACATATTGGTGATACCATTTCAGATCCATCCGATATAGAACCATTGCCGTATGTCAATATCGAAGAGCCGACAATTGCAATGGAATTCAGTGTGAATAATTCTCCTTTCGCAGGCCGAGAAGGAAAACATGTCACTACACCAAAATTGAGAGAACGTCTTTTCCGTGAATTGCGTACCAATGTTGCCCTTCGAGTTGCTGAAACTGATTCTCCGGATACCTTCAAAGTATCGGGTCGAGGCGAATTGCAACTTGCCATTTTGATTGAAACCATGCGCAGAGAAGGATATGAATTTGCGGTATCCAAACCAGAAGTTTTGTTCAAACGTGATGAACATGGCGCATTACTCGAGCCGATCGAACATGTAATTGTGGATGTACCCGATACTCATGTTGGAACAGTAATCGAAATTCTCGGCAGAAGAAAAGGTGAAATGGTCAATATGATGCCGACTGCAGATGTCATTCGTGCTGAATTCTATGTTCCCGCCCGCGGTCTCATCGGATTTAGAACAGAATTCCTCACTTCAACAAGAGGCGCAGGTATCATTCATCATACATTCCATAATTATCAACCACATAAAGGACAACTCACAGGACGCGTGAAAGGAGCTTTGGTCTCTATGGAATCAGGTGCTTCCACTGCATATGCACTGGAAATGATTCAAGAACGAGGTACACTATTCGTAGCTCCCGGAGTTGAAATATATGAAGGGATGGTAGTTGGTGAGAATTCCAGAGAGGATGATCTCAGCGTCAACCCTTGTAGAGCGAAGCATTTGACAAATATGCGAGCAAGTGGATCCGATGGAATTGTGAAATTGGATACTCCGCGCGATATGAGTCTTGAACAATTTATCGAGTTCATTGAAGATGATGAATTACTTGAAGTAACACCTGTGAACTTACGGATCAGAAAGAAGATTTTGGACACAACATCTCGTCAAAGAGCTGCGAAGCGTTCAAAGCAACAAGCTGAATCATAAAGAATTTTTCCACAATTGCACATAATTCTCCCTCAATCAAGCACAAGCATATTGTTGATACTTGGTTAATATGCTAATTTGTATTTGGGAGTTGGGGCAATTGTTATTTCCACGTTCGGCTCAGTAAGACTCCCTATGAACCGAACTCATACTCTGAAGGATGCAATTCATGGCAGAATCCAAAGCCGATAAGGTAGCTGAAAAACAATCAGCTTCAAAGATTGATGCATCAAAGCTGAAACTGGCTGAAAGTGCAATTGATCAGATTGAAAAACAATTTGGTAAAGGCTCCATCATGCGTTTGGCAGATGCTCAGCCAATTGCCATAGATGCAATTTCCACAGGTTCCATTTCATTTGATGCATGCCTTGGAATTGGTGGTGTACCGAAAGGACGTATCGTTGAAATTTATGGACCTGAATCTTCCGGTAAAACAACGATCTGTTTGCATGTCATTGCCAATGCACAGAAGAATGGTGGTATTGCTGCTTTTGTAGATGCAGAACATGCGCTTGATACGCAGTATGCCCAGAAATTGGGCGTGGATCTTGGCAATCTATTGATTTCTCAACCCGAATTTGGTGAACAGGCTCTTGAAATCGTTGAGACTCTTGTTCGAAGCAATGCTATTGATGTCATTGTTGTGGACTCAGTCGCAGCTTTGACACCACGCGTTGAAATTGAAGGCGATATGGGCGAAGCCCAAATGGGTTCTCAAGCACGCTTGATGTCACAAGCCATGCGTAAACTCAATGCAGCAATTGGTCGCTCGAATACTTGCGTGATTTTCACCAATCAATTGCGTAGTAAAATCGGCGTGATTTATGGTAATCCCGAAGTCACAACCGGTGGTAATGCATTGAAATATTATGCATCCGTTCGCATTGATATCAGACGCAAGGATGTGATCAAGGATGGACAGGAAATCATCGGTAATCGCGTAAGAGCAAAAGTTGTGAAGAACAAAGTTGCTCCTCCATTCCGTGAAACTGAATTTGATATCCTGTATAATGAAGGGATTTCAAAGATTGGTGACTTACTTGATGTTGCCATAGAACATGGAATCGTTGCGAAAAGCGGTTCATGGCTCACTTACAAAGAAGAACGCGTACAAGGTAGAGACAGCTTCAGAAAACTGCTTGAAGGCAATGAAGCACTTTTCACTGAGATTGAATCAGAAGTGAAGAAAGCACTAAAACTCTAAGTGTATAAATTTCATTGAGCGGGACATTCCATCGAATGCTCCCGCTTTTTTATTTTGGAATAGCCACACCCATTCTTCCTTGAATGGATCTCGCCCTTTTCTTGATATATGGTGTCGGTTTGGCTGGAGACCACTTTCTCGGATTCGGCAATACAGCAGCGAGTAATGCAGCCTCACTTTTTGTCAATTCCGATGCCGATTTATTGAAATATTCTTGGGAAGCGGCCTCAACACCATAAATACCATTGCCCCATTCAATGGAATTGACATAAATCTCTAAAATTCTCTTCTTGCCCCAAATAGCTTCGATTAAGACCGTGAAATAAGCCTCAAGTGCCTTGCGCACATAATTTCTACCAGGCCATAAAAACACATTTTTTGATGTTTGCATAGAAATTGTGCTTGCACCAATGAGTCGCTTCCCCTTTCTCATCGCATTCACTCTTCTTGCTCTTTTGATTGCATTCCAATCGAATCCATCATGCTTCATGAATTTGCCATCCTCAGCACCAATCACCGCACGAAACACAAATGGTGAAATCTCATCAAAGCTCTTCCAATCTCGATTGATGCCCACAAATTTTCCGGAAAAAATCCCCTCAATTGGACGAATCAACATTAGTGGAGTGATCGGTGGATGAACTACTGTATATATGGCTACCAGCAAAACGGAAAAAATGACTGAAGAAATCAGAATTTTACCGATGAGAAGGAAAAATCTACCAAATGAAAATTTTTTGGTTTTTTGCATGATAAATGTAAAATTTTTAGTTTTAGAAGCAATTAGTCACATATTTTCTGATAAAATGACAGAAATCAAAGAAATTGATCGAAAAATCTGTACACTACTTCAGTCTTCCGCTCGATTGCAACTTAGTCACATTGCCGAGCAAGTCGGACTTTCCGTAGCGGCTGTCAGTGAACATGTCAGAAAATTGGAAGAGCAAGGCATCATCAAGGGATATCATGCGTATTTGCAAGCTGATGATTTTGGTTTTGATGTTACGGCTTATGTATTTATTGACATTGAATCCAGTGTCTATTATGAGCAATTCATTTCTGACTGTAAAAACATGTCTGAGATATTGGAATGTCATGCAATCACCGGAAATGCCTCACATTTACTGAAAATACGAACTAAAAACACTGCATCATTGGAACGATTACTTTCATCGCTTCAACAAATTCCCGGCGTCAAGAGAACTATCACAAATTTAGTCCTTTCGACTCATATTGAATCACTCATGCTCCCAATGTCTCTTTAAAATCGCATACTTTCATCCATTATATCCGGTTTATCAATGCAACTCTCAGCTAATTATGATGTCCTCGCCGCAGTAAATAATTGGAAATTACATGGCTCGGCAGAATCCATCCCAACGGATATCACAAGAATCTTTGCGGAAGATGTACTTACCATGGATGTGTTTCGCAATAAACTCTCCAAACCAGTATTCAAGTCACTTCTTTCCACTGTTGAACATGCCGTTCCACTGGACAGAACGATCGCTGACATTGTTGCTCTTGCCATGAAAGAATGGGCATTGGAAAAAGGTGCAACACACTATACACATTGGTTTCAACCACTTACAGGCAGTACAGCTGAAAAGCATGAGAGTTTTGTTTCACCTAATTCATCAGGTGGAGCGATCACTGAGTTTTCAGGAAAAGAATTGATACAAGGCGAACCTGATGCTTCTTCATTTCCTAGCGGTGGTTTGCGAGCAACATTCGAAGCAAGAGGATATACTGCTTGGGATCCAACATCGCCTGCATTCATCATGCGACATTCCAATGGTGCAACACTTTGCATTCCAACAGCATTCGCTTCTTGGACAGGAGATGCACTCGATGAGAAAACACCATTGCTTCGCTCAATAGAAGCATTGAATCGTGCTACATTGAAGGCACTTCCCTTATTTGGCATTCAAGCAAAGAAGGTACATTCCAGTGTTGGACTTGAACAAGAGTATTTTTTGGTGGACGAAGAATTCTTTTATCGTAGACCTGACTTAATGCTTTGTGGCAGAACATTATTCGGCGCAAAGCCACCTCGTGGACAAGAATTGGAAGATCATTATTTCGGGTCTATTCCTGAACGCGTTCTCAGCTTTATGGCAGATGCTGAATATCAATTATACAGACTCGGTGTGCCAGTAAAAACAAGACATAATGAAGTGGCACCTGGTCAATATGAAATTGCTCCACTCTATGAACATTCGAATATCGCTGCTGATCATCAGCAATTACTCATGCAAGTATTGAAAAACACAGCTCGCAAATATGGTCTTGTGTGCATCATGCATGAAAAACCATTTGCCGGTGTGAATGGTAGTGGCAAGCATACCAATTGGTCTCTTAGTACTGATACAGGAATGAATTTGCTTGATCCGGGTGATACGCCACAAGAAAACATGATCTTCCTCTTTTTCTGCACAGCTGTGTTAAAAGCCGTTGATCAATATCAAGCTTTGCTCAGAATATGCGTATCATCAGCAGCCAATGACCATCGTTTGGGTGCGAATGAAGCTCCACCTGCGATTATTTCGATATTCTTGGGTGATCAATTGAGTTCTATTTTAGAACAAATTGAAACAGGAATTGCAAATACAACGCCTGAAGCTGGACTATTGGGATTAGGATCTCCGGTACTACCGCATTTGGCAAGACATGCAGGAGATCGCAATCGTACATCACCATTTGCATTCACCGGGAATAAGTTTGAATTCCGTGCCGTTGGATCTTCACAGTCTTCATCATTCCCAATTACGGTACTCAATACAATTGTGGCAGATGCAATTTCTGCATTGACCATCACATTGAATGAAAAGATTGATCAAGGGATGGATTTTGCAACTGCATTACAAGAAGTACTTTCTCAGACTATTTCCCAACATAAACGCATTGTATTCAATGGCGATGGATATTCTGATGAATGGAAAGTAAAGGCAAAAGAATTAGGATTGCTGAATTTATCCGATACGATGCATGCGATTCCCCATTTGGATTCTTCAGAACATATCGCACTTTTTGAACAACATCATGTTCTCTCAAAAAGAGAATTAGAAGCTCGAGCCGAAGTAATGTTCGATCATTATTTCAAAACAATCAATATCGAAGGTGAAACAACCGAATGGATTGCTTCCACTATGATATTACCGGCGGCAATGTCCGTGCTCAAAGAGCAATCTGCACTTGCACTTTCCATGAAAGAATTGTCAATACATAGCAATGCAGTTTTGACAGGAATCAAGGAATTAACAGGTCTATGCGATGGATTACATGATGCTCTCACAATCCTTCATGCTGCAAATATTGAACTCGGTGGTGAGACCATCCATGAAAAAGCTCATCATGTGCATTCCCATGTCATTCCGGCAATGAATACTGTACGGACATGTTCTGATAAAATAGAACGATTATTACCCGATGCTTTGCGAGTGATGCCAAATTATCGAGAGATGCTTTTTGTCAAGTAAATGAGGCCCCGATTGGGGCTTCTTTGTTTTCTCTGATATTGCGTAAATTGCCATGTATTTTTTAAGAATCTGAATCATCACATGAATGTCCCTCTGCTCGATCTCAAACTTCAATATGCAACACTTCGCAATGATATTGAACCCAAAGTTCTTTCACTCATGGAATCACAATCTCTCATTCTCGGAAAAGAAGTAGAGCAATTGGAAAGTACTTCGGCGGAATATTGCAAAACAACATATGCGCTTGGAGTTTCGAGTGGCACTGATGCATTGCTGATGGCTCTCATGGCATTGAATATAGGACCCGGAGATCAGGTAATTCTTCCAACATATTCATTTTTTGCCACTGCCGGCGTAGTTTCTCGATTACATGCAGAACCGGTTTTTGTGGATATTGATCCCGTTACATTCATGATTGATCCTTTGTTGATTGAAAAGGCAATCACAGACAAAACCAAAGCCATTATCCCAGTTCATCTTTATGGACAAGCAGCGGACATGGATGCCATTATGCAAATTGCTAATGCTCATGGCATATCGGTGATTGAAGATTGCGCACAAGCAATCGGTACGCAGATGGCTGATGGTCGTCCTGTTGGTTCAATAGGACTCATGGGATGTTTTTCCTTTTATCCCACAAAAAATCTTGGTGCATTTGGCGATGCCGGACTCATTACGACCAATAATCCAGAACTATTTGTGCATTTGCAACAAATGAGAAATCATGGTCAAATTGAGCGCTATAAACATGGATTTGTCGGTGGGAATTTTAGAATTGATGCATTACAGGCAGCAGTTCTCAATATCAAATTTCCTCATTTAGAGTCATGGCATCTGGCAAGAAGATCAAATGCTGAAATGTATATTCGATTATTCCAAGAACATGGTTT
>JALRFC010000027.1:0-2442 GCA_023253875.1 Candidatus Kapaibacterium sp. | reverse complement strand
TGAAGCACCAGGCAATACGGAATTCAATGAATCTAATCGAGTATTGCTTCCGGGAATGCCCAATAAAACTGAACATGCTCCCAATCATCATATTTTTAATCAATTTGTGATTCGGGTACAATATCGCAATGCATTAAGAACGTATTTATCAGAACATGGAATAGGGACAGAAGTATATTACCCCATTCCCTTTCATGATCAGCCTTGTTTCAAAGAATTACCTTCCTCCTCACAATCGTTCCCAGTTTCAGATTGTGCTGCCAGAGATGTCCTGGCCTTACCGATTTTCCCCGAATTAACTCAAGAACAGATACAATTCGTGGCAAAAACCATTGCTGATTTCTATGCAGACCCCTCAAATACCTTGAATAAAGAATGTCTTGATTGCAATTGTGGAAAAACGGCAAAAAAAATGTAAGTTTGCCACTCGCATCTACTGATATTGCAATTATTTACGACAAGTGATGACTGTTACTTTTCAAAGGCTTATACTCTTTTGTTCGCTGATCTTTTTGCTCCTCATTCATCCTGAATATGAATGTATGGCTCAGCAAAACTATACGCGTTTCACAAATGAGCAATTACGCATTTTCATGCCTTCACAATCGAGAATCGTGAGAAGTCTGGCAGGTCTTTGGGAGAAGAGTGATGATGATGGTTCATCCTGGGAACAAGTCACTCTTCCTATGTCGGAAACCAAAGCCGGAAAAGTGAGATTTAGAAGATCCATCAAGATTGATAAAAAGCAACTTTACAATTATAATTGGTCATTATTTTCTTTGGGGACCAATGAAGATATTGAACTCTATCTCAATGGAAAATATGTCGGACGATATTTTGCCGGCATGGCACCTTTTTCAATACGATTACCTGAATCCAAATTATTGGCAGGTTTGAATTTGCTTGAGATGCAAATCACACCTCCACCTGCTCATGCTTCCAGACATATTTTTGCTCAGAGATCATATTCTGGTATCATCCGTGAAATGCTTCTCATCGGAAGTCAACATATTGCTGTGGAAGATGTTCAACAAAAAACATTTTTCAATGATAATCTTACTTCATGTCAACTCTCCACTCAATTGGCAATTCGTTCAGGAGCAATTGAGAGACTTGGTGGTGAGGACATGTATGGTGCAATTTCACTCAAAAAGGTTTCATTTACTGTTGATGCTGTTGTCCGCCGTTATGGCACAAGTGAAGTAATTGCATCCAGCCCCGAAAAAACTATCATCATTGAACGAGATCGAATAGTCAATACTGAATTGGATATTCGTATCAATAATCCCGGATTATGGTCTCCTGCTATTCCAAATCTCTATGAGTTGTCCATAAGAATCACTCATAATGGATCTATCATTGATGATTTTACCATACCTATCGGTGTATATAAAACTAAAACTGCAAGAGTCAATGGAATACCACAGCTTCTGCTCAATAATGAACCGTTTATCCTAAAAGCAGTTGATTATTATGAGCATGTGACTGGACTCGGCCAGACAATTACTGCACAACAGATCCAAAGAGATGTCCTCTCGCTTAAAACACTTGGCGTGAATGCAATTCGCATAAAATCAGGAAATCCGCATCCATATTTGGTACATCAATGTAATGTGAATGGCATTTTTATACTGTCAGATCTTCCTGTTTATGACTATCCATCGAGTCTTCTGGAGGACGAGGACTTCCTCGTTAGAATTACAAATATTGCGAGTAGGATGGCTAATGCTTATGATCGGAATCCATCCATTTTGGGATATGGTATTTCAGATGGATTGCAAGAAAGTTCAAAGTTGAGCAAATCATTCACGAAAAATATTGCCATGCTCTTGCGCAAAGCAAGCTCTAAGATTTTGTATAAGTCCATCCGTTTTGGAACGAAATCAATTGATGAATCAAATTCTGACATATTGATTGCTCGTTCTTCAACAAGATGGGAACCGGGTGAGCATCAATTAAAAGAAATTCTCAGATTAAAATCATTAGCGGGTAATCTACCCTTGATTGTTCATTTGGGTAAACCCGTTCAACCCAAGAATTTGAATGGCTTTTTAGATCCACTTTCAGTCGAATCACAGGCGCAATATATTCGTGATGGATATCGGACAGTTCAGCAAGCATCTATTGCAGGAATCATCATTTGGAGCTTTAATGATTTCATAACTGCAAGAGCAATCACCATTACCAATCCTGAAGACCAGAATATCAGCACAAGCGGTCTTACTGACCTTAATAGACAGCCTCGATTGTCATATGCGATGTTCAAAGCATTGTTAAATGATGAAAAGGAACCTCTGTTGCGATCAGGCACAATCAATAGTGACACTCCTCTGATTTTCATTCTTCTTAGTTTTAGTTTGGGAATAGCATTTTTTGTTTTGATCAGTAAATTCCGACGACTACGGGAATATATGCTAAGAGCATTGATTAGACCTTATAATT
>JALRFC010000279.1 GCA_023253875.1 Candidatus Kapaibacterium sp. | reverse complement strand
AAAAACAATGCCGAGGAATTCGGTTTTCTCTTCGTGCATCCTAAGCATCTCAATCAAAAGTGATTATTCACCCGGTTTCTTGAAAACAATATCTTCAGGGATGATCAACATGGATTCATCCAGTGGTTTATTTGCTTCAATTTTCACGGCATAGGTACTCATTTTTACGCCATTGGTCATGGTCTGACTTCTGAGCACAAGATTTCCCCATACAGAATAAGTACCCGAAAATGGAATTGTTGGATGTGTGATAGTCCAGATATCACATACATAGCCAAGGACGGTATCTTTGTCATTAGTTCTCACGAGTCCAATTTCTTTTTTCATACTATCAGAAATCGTCGCAAAATTGATTCCACCAGCATCTGCATACTGTCCGAGTGACAGTTTTGTTCCGGTTCTCTCTTGCAAATCCAAAGTTGTGAGTATGCCATTCATCACAATACTTTTTGAGTGAACTTTTAGATTAAGATCTTTCTCCACCATCCTGAATCCGACGGACTCTGTCACTTCACGTGCGCCATGATTGTCAAATGCTACGGTGATCTTGGTGCGCATTCCATCCATTTCTGAAAAGAGTAATAATTCTCCTGAACGCAATTCATAACGTTTGGGAATTTCATTCTGAACCGGAATGAGTTTTTTATTCTTCTTTGGTTTCTGCGCGGAAGCATCGAGAAAAACAAAGAAAGCACAGAAGATGATACAAATACCTTTTATCATGATGATTCTCAATTCATGTTCAAACGACTAAAAATATAACGCCAGAAAAATGCTTGATCTTCGATGGTTTGCTCAATGGATTTTCCGGTACCATGTCCTGCATCGAAATCTACATGGAGCATAATAGGTTTATCTTGTTCGGGTCTTGATTGCGCGAGTGCAACAAATTTCTTTCCATGTAGTGGATCAACCCGCATATCGAATTCCCCTACACTGACGAGCATCTCGGGAAGTGGCACGCCGGCTTTGATATTGTGATAGGGTGAATATTGCAGAAGCGTTCCAAAATCTTCCGCTTTGTCGGGATCACCATATTCAGGAATCCAATATCTCGCGATGCGGAATTTATGATAGCGAATCATGTCGAGCAGAGGAACCTGACAAATAATAGCGCGATAGAGATCGGGTCTTTGGGTTGCGATTGCTCCCATCAGCAAACCGCCATTGGAGCCGCCTCTTGCGACAATTCGATTCGAGTTCGAATATTTATTGTTGATGAGCCATTCTGTTGCGGCAATCATATCATCGAATGTATGTTGCTTTTTCTTGAGCATGCCATCCAAATGCCAAGCTTCGCCATATTCATTGCCACCACGAAGTCCAACTCGAACATAGATTCCACCACGCTTCAAGAATGATGCATTATATCCCACGAATTCCGGACTCATCCCAATATTGAATCCACCATAACCAGTGATCAAAACTGGATTATTTCCATCTTTCTTGATGTCTTTTTTATGCACGATGAACATCGGAATCTTCACGCCATCTTTGGATTCCACGAATTCGAGGGATGCATGAATGTCAGAGAGATCCATCGGAATCTCATCTTGATAATAAAATTCCCAAGTGAGTTTCTTCCCATCGAGTTTATAGATTTTTTGCGTTGATGTGAATGATGAGATGGAGACATATACAATATCTTCATCGCGATCATAACTCATGGAAGCAACATTACCGAATTCAGGCAATGTCAATTCCTTGATGAATACACCATTCAAATCATGCACCATGATGCGTGACATCACATCTTTTTTATCCTGCACGAGTAAATATGTACTCGTCACATCAAATCCTTCAATAACGGTTTTGCCTTCGGGCACAAGCACTTTCGCTTTCTCGAACTCCGGATTGTCAAGGTTTGATTTCGCGATATAAAAATTCGGTGCTTCATGATTGGTGAACCAGTAAATATCATTTCCACGGAATTCAGGATAGGACTTATACTTCTCGCTTGAGAAGATCACACGTGGTTTGTCAGAACTACCAATCTTCCGAAATGAAATCGTATTGCTATAAAAATCACCGGTACTCCATACTTGCACTTGTTCATCTTCGGGTTCATAAATCGAAGCAAAGTCTTTGGCATCTGCAGGTGCCAATAATTTGATGGCATCAGTAAGTGGTTTACCGAGTGTATGCTCATATACCCCAAGAGGTATTTGATTTTCAATCAATTCTTTTGTGCGCGGAGTGATGAACACTTTTGATTCATCTTGTTTCCATGTGAAATTACTCACGCCGGGAAGTGTCTCACCGATTTGCTCTCCCGTCTTTGCATCAATGATGCGATAATCAGTGATTTCAGCGCCTTTGGTTTGTGTTGCCACTGCAAGTTTCGACGCATCTTTATTGAGCACCACACCGGAGATTGCGGTTTTTCCGGATGGATCAAGCGCTACGGGATCGAAAAGTAATTTCTCTTTCCCATTGATCAATGCATAAT
>JALRFC010000278.1 GCA_023253875.1 Candidatus Kapaibacterium sp. | reverse complement strand
AAGATCACGGGTGAAATCGAAGAACGACTCAAAGGCGTCAAGAAACCCGTGAAAATTGCACTATTGGGTTGCGTTGTGAATGGTCCGGGTGAAGCCAGCGAAGCGGATATCGGAATCGCGGCAGGTAAAGGTGTTGGTATTTTGTATCGCAAAGGCGAAGTCGTTCGACGCGTCAAAGAAGAAGAAATTATTGATGCTGTTGTGCAAGAAGTCATGGACTTCGTACCGGAAGAAAACTAATAAAAATAATACTTGGTCAATACTTAAAAATGCCCTAAGTTGCACATGAGTTGAGTGGCTATCTCTCCCCTGAGAGCCACGCGCGATGCTCACACCTGGAATTCCACATTCCGGGTTTTTTTTTGCCTAAAAGCGTAGAATTATTTGAGCGAACCGATGATGACGGGCTTCTCGCTTGCACATGCCTGCATGATTTCATCCACATGTTCTGGGGCAACAGCGATGATCATGCCGATACCGAGATTAAATGCTTTGCGCATTTCTTCATCAATGATCGAACCTGCTTGTTGAATGATCGAGAAAATCGGGGGTATGGTCCAACTTGTCCAATCGATATGCAATTCCAAACCTTCGGGTACGATGCGCTTTGTATTTCCGACAATGCCACCACCCGTGATATGTGATAATGCCTTGATATTTCCTTTATCAATCAAAGGAAGTAAAAGATTTGCATAGGAGCGATGCACCGCAAGCAATCCCTCACCCAATGTTCCACCGAGTTCATCAATATGTTGATTGACATCATATTTCGGGAATAATGCCGCTCTCGCGAGTGAATATCCATTCGTGTGCAAACCCGTAGAGGCCAAACCAATCAAAATATCACCTTTGGCAAGCGTTTTATGTGGGAGGATTTTTGGTTTGTCCACCACACCGACAATCGTGCCGGCCATATCATATTCACCTTCTGCATACATCGAAGGCATTTCTGCTGTTTCGCCACCAATCAGAGCGCAACCATTTTGCTCGCAAGCAAGTGCCAAACCTTTGATGACTTCCGTTGCTACTTCCGGCTTCAATACACCAGTTGCGAAATAATCTAAAAAGAAGAGTGGTTTTGCGCCACATGCAAGAATATCATTCACGCAATGATTCACGAGATCTTGTCCGACAGTCCCATGAATGCCCGTCATGAAAGCAATTTTCAATTTCGTTCCAACGCCATCTGTGCTGGCCACAAGCACAGGATGCTCAAGCTCAGGAAATCGCCCATCATAGAGTCCACCAAATAAACCAATATCTGTCATGACAGCCGGTGAGAATGTGCGACGAATATATGGCTTGATGGCATCAACTGTTTTGTCTCCGGCATCAATACTTACGCCGGCAGATGAATAGGTTAACATGGCAATTGGAATGAAAGGTAAAAAAAAAGGCAGGCACACGCTTTGAGTGATACCTGCCATAAAGATCTACTGAATTGGTATCAGCTTGTTTTTTGACGAATCTTGCGCTCGCTCATACCACGAAGATAATACAACTTCGCTCTGCGAACAGTACCACGCTTCACAACATCAATGTTTGAGATGATTGGTGAATAGAGTGGGAAGATACGCTCAACGCCAATACCATTGGAAATCTTGCGAACTCGGAATGTGGCATTGATGCCGGAACCGCGACGAGCAATGACAATCCCTTGGAAATTCTGCACACGCTCTTTTTCACCTTCAATAACACGCACCGCGATATTGATCGTATCACCGGGACGAAAATCAGGCATGATGAAATTGCCGGACTCATTCTTTTGATTCCGTACTTCATGCGCGGCCTGCACATATTTTTGCTCTACGAGCTGAACCTTCAATGACATTGTATTCTCCTTAACGCAGATTTTCATTTAGAAACAGATTGCAAAGTTAAGGAAAAGTCTCATGTCCACAAACAAGAAATTCTCCACCTTTCTTGAAAAAATGAGGAAATGAGCGCTTTTCTGGGGAAAAAATCGCATAAAATATATTCCACAGATAGAAATTCTGTGGTAATTTTGCGAGATAGAACTATTCATCCGGAGCATTGCTTCCGGTTTCGCCACCATTTTCAGACTTTTCAGGAGCTTCCCATGATTATCGGCGTTCCACGCGAAATCAAGCCGAATGAGAATCGCGTCGCACTCACTCCCGGCGGTGCAGAATTATTGATTGCAAATAAACATACAGTGATCATCGAAAAAGATGCCGGTGTCGGCAGTGGTTTTTCCGATGAAATGTATATCAGAGCAGGCGCAAAGATCATCCCAACAGCAGCAGAAGTCTATGGACAAGCTGAAATGATCATGAAGGTGAAAGAGCCGATTGCACCTGAATATGGACTCATCAAAGAAAATCAAGTACTCTTCACATATTTCCACTTTGCCGCTTCTCGTGAACTCACCGAAGCAATGGTAAAAGCTAAAGCAATTTGTATTGCCTATGAAACCGTCATGAAGCCGGACAATTCCCT
>JALRFC010000277.1 GCA_023253875.1 Candidatus Kapaibacterium sp. | reverse complement strand
CAATTACCCTATATTTGCGCCATCGATGGAGTGGATTCCGGGGCCTTTTGGGGGCAATGAGCGGAACACATTGATATACTAATGACGGGCAATGAGTTTTGGGAGAAATTTTACAAAGACTTGAATCGTAGGATATAGCGAATAGTCATTTTTTAGGAAGATACATGAAGAAAGTGCTCCTTTCCATGCTTCTGTGTATGTGGTTTATGAGCCAGACTACGAATGGGCAAACATTCGTTGGACTCGGTCTAGGCGCTGCCATGCCTCAAACACAGTTTCCCGAGCAAAGCGACCTTGGCTTGCACGGAGAATTCCAATATGGAGTTCACAAGTTTTGTAATATGTGGCCGGTATTCACCGTGAATTATGGGTATTATGGTCCCATAGATAGTTTAGAATATACCAATCCTCGCATTTATTCATTGCCTAATGTAATCAATGTGCAAGCGAATGTGCGATGGTTCCCGTGGGATGCTCCGAATGTGCCATTTTATCTTAGTATGGGAACGGGACTTTCCATCATTACCGGTGATGATGAAGAAGGGAAGATTGGATTGCCCGGAACACTCGAAGCCGGATATCTATTCAATTATGAAAATCCATGTTGTGATTGGTTCATCACACTTTCCGCTCGCTATACCACCAATAATATGCTCAGAGATTTGGACAGACCGCATCTATCGGGTCTTTCAGGAATGCTACATCTAAATATTCCATTGGGAGGTGGCAAATGAGAACATTCACTCTTTCAATGATTTGTGTTCTATCACTTGGCATTCTTGCAAGTTGCAGTTCTCCAAAAGAACTGACTGAATTAGAAAAGAAGATGTCGATATATGAAGATGCAGTGCGTATCAAACCCGAAGTTTCCGAAAAGTATTTCCAGAAATCCACTGGTGATGCAAATCGAGATGGCAGAACATTGCGCGGATTTGTGGAATATGTACAGATTATTCGTGATAGCGCGAATACTCCCATTGATACTGTATTTGCATTTCGTGATAAGGTGGACAATAAGCCGAGTGCAAAAGGCATATTGATTCCGATCAAACATATTGAAACCATCCCTACATTATTTCCAGGAATTCAAACCGACAGCCTAGGTGGATTCAATCTTGTGGAGAGTTTTCATGTCACAAAGAATATCCCGGAAATCAGATCCATTCCAATCGAAGATGTATTGAAAAAATCTTGTGACTGCGAGCCATTTTCGCTCAATGTCGGACTAGATTTATCACTCAGACTTGCTCTTGGCATTGATGCAGGCATCGGTCTTGCTTGCTTTGATCGTGACTATTCAGATTTTTGGGCGTCAACCCATTTCAGAGCTTCTTCCTATAATGATGGATTTGTCAATTCTTCATTATTCGGTAGTTCAGATTTGGCGCGATTGCAATATGGTGGTGAAGTCACCGCAGGCATAAGAGTCGGAGAGGATTATCGCTGGGCATTTGGTTTGACATTCGTGCAAGGCATGCAGACACTCAATGCAGGAGATTTTAATCCCAATGTACTTCTCTCCGATATGCCACTAGTCAATCGTCCGATTGGTCTTCTAACAACAAGACATTATCTCGTGCCCGTAAAGAATTCACAAAAAGGAAAGAAATCGCAGAGCTTCTTCTATGTGGATGTCTATGGAGATGAAGCAGATAAACCCGCTCGTGAAGAAAAAGAAGGCGATGGACTCTTAAAGGCAATCTTCGGTTGTATGAAACCGTATGTCTATAATGAATTTGGATTTTCATTCGATCCATTTTCCATGGCCGCATTGTCCATGTCACTCGGACTCGAATGTGATGATTGTACCGTGCGAATCAAAGACGCACAAGCAAATGGTGATATAGACTTGGACTGGTCTTTACCAATCACCTATGGCTTCGGAGTTGGCGTAGATATTCCCATTATGAATAATCTTGATCTGGAAATAGATCTCGGCTATCGCGATGTGGCTGTCGGCGACTCATTCTCACTACTCGGCTTCTCCAATGTGCCGGGCACCCGTCGTTTGGGAACATTTCAATTGAGATTAGGAGTAATGTACTAATGAAACATATATGTTCAATTTGTGTACTCTTCATGATGATTTCACTCACGGGATGTTATACTCCTGAGCCGGGAAATCCATCTGATCTTTTTATCAGAGAAGGTACAATAGCAGTGTTTAATACCGATACATTGAATCCAAAATTCAATGTGGCTACTTTTCAATTTCCTGCTTCCTATAATTCTTCAGGAAATCTGCCAAATGATTCGAAGTTTTCTAAAGGACCTTGGGAATTTTCAGAAGAAGATTTTCCATTGCCTGATTATACAACGAAGTACAGATTCATACAGCCACCAAATTCAATACAAGTAGGTGATTTCTTAGTTGACTCTATATATCTGGATAGGATAACTCCACAAAACTCTTCTGTGTTCGTACAAATGAAAGGAAAGTTTACAAGATTAAATGTAAACCTCGGTACTGATGATGCGAATGCTTTTGAATT
>JALRFC010000276.1:278-2505 GCA_023253875.1 Candidatus Kapaibacterium sp. | reverse complement strand
AATAATGTCAACACCTGCCCTTTGTGCCCAAACTTCCAACTGTTCATTCGCTGCTGCTCGAAATGTATCAGCTGCACCAATAAGCACTTGTTTTCCGGCATTCTTGAAATTCAGGGCCAACTTTCCAATAGTAGTCGTTTTACCAACTCCATTTACACCAACCATCATAATAACAAATGGTTTTGCATGAGCTGATTGATAATAATCATCTGAAGAAATGGGAGTAATTGCATGTAAAATATCATGGATTTCAGCTTTGATCATTGAGTAAATCACAGAAGCATCATCAACTTCATTTCTTTTAATAGTATCCTTGACATTATTCATGATATGGACAGTGGTTGCAACACCGATATCAGATGTGATGAGAATTTCTTCGATATCAGCAAGCAAAGCTTCATCTATTGTTCTCCCAACACCCAATACAGACAGGAGTCTATCCACAAACACTGTTCGAGTTTTCTGCAATCCTTTTTTTAATGTATTGATCCCCGTTGCTTCTGCAATGGTGGACAAAGTCTTTTTGAATGAATCAAATAAACCCATCAAGATACCTTCATTGTTTTAAACATTCTCAATCCATAATGGATGAGTGAATACAAAATCATTCCGGATGAAATCACATAAGAAGTGTGAAGATACATGTCATTGACATCTGCAAAGGCAAATACCAACACCAATCCAATGGTTAAGACGGTTGCCTTACCGACATAGGTTGATGGAAGTACATAGTTTGAGGTATTTGCAAAGAATATACCGGCAATGACAATGAGCAGATCTCTTCCTAGAACGACTGCAATATACCAAATCGACAATTGGCCTGACCATAACATACCCAAGCAAATGGCAGCAATAAAGATCTTATCAGCTAGTGGGTCTAATATTTTCCCCCATTCTGTTACTTCATTTCTCACTCTTGCCAGATACCCATCCAGTAAGTCCGAAATATATGCGAACAAGGCAATGATATAGACTATATCTTTTTGTTCATTGGCACTTATGAGCATATACATATACGGTGCGACCATCATTCTTGCAATGCTCAAAAGATTTGATGCCGTCAAAAGTCCTGAAATTGAAAGCTGCATACACTTATTTGATAATGAGAATTGGTTGTAATTGTATGATACCTTGCACTGTTTGAAGCAATGGTATATACATCCCTGATGATATATGATCAGGAATAATGCAATGAGACTTATTTAATTGTGTAGAAGATTGTACTTGATGGATATTTCCATATATATCTAGGACCGCAACTGTTTGCACTATTATATCTTTCACATTCGATTGTATGGTCAATTGTTCTCGTACAGGATGTGGCATGATTGTGAATAATTGCTTGTGCCCAGTTGTAATAATCGTTGAGGTAACTGATATGTCACAATCACTTTTTTCATTGATGACAAAAGGAATTCCTGTGCCTTTGAGAGGAAAGATCAACGAAGAGCATGTATCTCGGAATACAATTGTATCTCTCCATATTCCGATAGAATCAGGGGAAAAACATATTGAAAGCGTGAGCGAATCACCTGGTTTGATGCGTATTGGAAATTGTCCCATTGGCATGGAAAATTCTATATTTCTTAGGATATACGGCAATTCCAATTGATAATCTAGTTGAGTATTACGATTGGTAAATGAAAGTTGTATGCACGTTTTACTTCCAAGAACTGTAGAATCAAATTCCAATTCTCTTTTTCCTGAGAATGAACTAGATAAAAAATTATCCAAATCGATACCTGAAATGCTCATAGGAAGCGACACTGATTCGCAACCAAGAGAATCAATTACAGTGACGATATAATCACCCGGCTTTGTGATGCTAATGATCCTTCCCTTTTGGCCATTATTCCACACATATGAACGATATCCTGATTGTGCCATTAATATTGTTGAATCGGAATTGCATAGCACAGATTTCCCTAAAACTTCTATCGTTGGCGGTTCAGGATTTGACCACTTAATAGATGGTAGATACAATCGCTTGGAACATCCTTTATTATCATAGACTTCCAGGTATTTAATATCCTTTTTATTCATTCTATTGATGGATCTTTTGATGTCTGTAGTACCATCCGACCATTTACATGAAGAAAATATACCTAGTACTGATAGTTCTACGGTTTCATCCTTACAAAACACTGTATCTCTATTAATACTCAATTCGGCTTGAATCGGTTGTTCGAATGTAATAGTCACCGTGTCTGAGAAAGTCCTACATAAC
>JALRFC010000276.1:0-268 GCA_023253875.1 Candidatus Kapaibacterium sp. | reverse complement strand
AAATGCTGTTACGATATATGTTCCAGATGTTGTGACTTGAACCAAGGGGCTATTGCCTAAACCTCTATCCCAAGATATATTCCTATACTCAGCGGGAATAGACAAAGTAATAGTATCTCCATGGCAATATGGAGCTTTGGGAAATATGACAAAAGAGTCAGGTACATTTCTGTATGTAAATTTGAAAACTCCTTCACCTACAGCCCAACCTATGGAATCATTGATAAAGTATAAGTCATCTATATTTGCACCATTTAATCCACAATTG
>JALRFC010000275.1 GCA_023253875.1 Candidatus Kapaibacterium sp. | reverse complement strand
AATTGCCAAGGAAGCCGGCATCGATGTCACAGTTTCGCAACCAATTACTTGCAATGTGTAGATACCTGCATCACCTGCTTGAAGATTGTTTTTTGTATACGTTGGAAAAGTTTGACCTTGCAATGGTTGGCCATCTTTATACCACTGATACAAATAAGACCCTGCTGGGGTGATCTCCGGTGCAAAAGAGATATTTCCACCAACGCAACGTTCATTGTTCGGATTCATTTGTGTTCTAAATCCCGGTTTTTCCGCAATTGCAAATGCTGCTGTTGTGTCAACTGCAGAATTATTGATTACTCTGATTAAACAGTTAATCATAATTGAAGTCGGCATGGTTACAGTGTAACTTGTGACTGTCTTTGCAACTTGTCCTTGATTCATCCATGTATTGCCACCATTGGTTGATAAATCAATCAATGTCACATTGTTTTCCAATGCATTGGCAGTCCATGTAATGGCAACTTGGGATCCTGTGCACTGTACACTTGGATCAATCAGTGTCTCTAATGTAATTGTCGCCTGTCCGGACAGGTTCAGGCTTGTACATAAGAATCCAAAAAAGAACACAATGCTCAGTGCTCTTTTATGAAGTATTGTTTTCATATTTCCTCCGCAAAAATTCTAAAATCCATAACAAAACTAGTTATTCATATCTGTATTCTCAATGACTTATATCATGTTTGCATTCCATGAAAAGATAGCTGTTTCAACTGTGTGAATCCCAACAACTGTATTATTCTAATAATTGATTATTACATCAATTTGGGAAGATGCTATCATGTACGAAAATGCCTCCACAAGTTGGAACTCATGGAGGCATTTCTTGACTCAGTTTTCGCTTCAATATTATCGAATGATGAAGAATGGAATGACAGAAGTTTGATCATTTCTTTCCATAATCATCAAATAATATGCTCCTTGTGGTAGAGCATTGAGTTGTATCTGCAATGATGCACCGGGAGCAATTTCAGAAGTTGGCAATGTTCCAACTATAGTTCCTAGTTTATCAATGATATTCATACCACGGATTTGGGCAGCATATGTGGATGAAAGCGACAGCATATTATTCGCAGGATTTGGATAAACAGAAAATCCTCTATTCTCACCCAATTCAATGATGCCACTTGGTTGTTTCACTATTCCTGTCAAGGAATATGAATACATCGCTGTTTCACTCTTGACATTCAATGTCTCGGTATATGTTCCGGCATTTGCATTATTGAATCTGACCGTGATGGACATTGTATCATTTGCATTGATTGTCATGGGTAATGTCACAGCAGGTATGATCGTGAATGATGTACCGGTAATTGTCACAGAGTCAATCCTCATGGCTTTTGTACCGGAATTGATGACATGTATGACTGTATCCTTTCCACTTGAGCCATTTTCAATGGAACCAAAATCATACTTGGAAGTCAATACTTCTTCATAGCATGAAGTACCAGATAATGGAAGCAATGTTTCTGCTCCAACGGTTGAATTGCTAGTAATCACCAATTCAGCTGTATTGAATTTTTTATCTTCAGGCTTGAATTGAATTTTCAGTGTTCTCGTTGCACCTGCATCAAGATTGAATGATCCGCCACCTTCAAGAATGCTGAAATTGGCTTTTTGTGAACCATTGATTGTAATGGAAGAAATGGTCAATTGTGTTTCACCATCATTCTTGATCAAGGAAGTAAGAGTGGTGTCTTTGACTGTATTCTTATCAATGCAACCAAAGTCAATGGTATTGACTGATAATGTGAGTTTGGGTCCTGCAGGAGGTTGGATGACAGATAATTTGATTGGATCTGATTCCACCGTACCGCATGCATTAGTCAATACGCAGTGATAGACACCGCTATCAGCAAATTGGGTTTGACTGATGGTTAATATTGCTGTTGTGTCTTTTGGCAAGAGAATATCATTTTTATACCAAGCATACACCAGTGATTCACCGGATGTGATCATTCGCAAACGTGTTGCAAATCCACGATAGACTGTGGTATCGGAGGTCTGTCGAAATATCGAAGGTGCTGCATACACAGAAATCTTTACTGTTTTTTCTTGTGCGATTTCATCACAAGCGTTTTTGACTTGAACTGAATAGGTTCCTGCTGAGGTCTGAGTGATATTATTAATGATTAATTCCGGACCTGATTCAGACAATAAACTTCCATCTTTTTTCCAAATGAAAGTGAATGGTTCGCCATTGGTTCCACTTGCTAAAAGACGTAAAGTGGTGCCTGAACAAACTGTTGAATCATTTGTGAAATTGAGTCCGGTGATTGGCGAACCGGTAACTGTGACAATTGCCGGATTTGACGTGACAGGGCTACCACAAGTACCGGAAACAGTACATGTATATGTACCTGCATCAGTTTGATTCATTGAAGAAATTGTATAGGTTGTTCTTGTCGCACCGGTAATGTTATTTCCATTCTTTTTCCATTGATATGTCAAATTCGCACCTGTAGCAACCACTGACAAAACGACTTCTTTCCCAGCACAACCAGAAACATCAGATGGAT
>JALRFC010000274.1 GCA_023253875.1 Candidatus Kapaibacterium sp. | reverse complement strand
TATGGTTTGATTTTTGGCGCTTCCAAAATGAGCGTAATGTCAATATTCACGGGAATATATCCATGTTCTGCAAGCAATTGAATCGCATGCTCGACAAACATCCTGCTTGGTGCATTTTTCCATCTCGGATCAGTATCCGGAAAATGCTCCCCGATATCACCCAAACCTGCCGCCCCGAGCAATGCATCGCATAATGCATGCAAGACAACATCGCCATCGCTATGCGCAACAGATCCCAATGGTGAGTCAATTGTCACTCCACCGAGAATCAAAGATTCACCTTCAGCCAAACGGTGAACATCATAGCCAATACCAATCATGATCATATCCAAGAAATGAGAATGCAATTTAGAAAAATGCATGGAGAGGATTGGCAAATAGTCAAAGACAATATGCTGACATATTGACAAGCAATAAGACATATTGACAGTATTGATTGTTAAAATGTCAAGAGAATTGACAAAATAACAGCTAGAATTCTCAAAAAACGCCAAAAAACTCATTTGGCACAGTATTCGTATACAGTGACCTCGACCATGCGCAAGGTTATTTCCCGAAAGGGATTATAGGAATTACAATTTCACAGTACTAACAATTAGGAATACGATTATGACTATGCTCACATTCGAGCCATTCCGTGGATTGGACACCGTAACTCGTCGCATGTTTGACACTATGTCCGAAATGAATCGCAATGTCAAACAACAAGTAGAACAGTTTTCACCAAGAGTTGACATCGCAGAAACAGAACAGGCAATTTCACTTCATGTGGAAATTCCCGGTGTGCAAAAAGAAGATGTGAAGATTTCCATCAATGAAGAACGCATCTTGAGCATCCGCGGAGAAAAGAAACAAAGCGAGACCATTGAAGGTCAGAAATTTGTACGAGTGGAAAGTCACTTTGGAACATTTGCTCGTTCTTTCACGCTTTCAGATTCCATTGACATCAATGCTATTCAGGCAGAATTCAATAATGGCATCCTACAAATCACATTGCCAAAAGTTGAACCTGAAAAACCGAAGAGCATCGAAGTGCCAATTGCTTGATGAGATTCATCCAACCGGAAATCATTATTAACATCATACCATAATAAGAGGTAATTCAAGATGGGTAAAACTATCGGCATCGACTTAGGAACCACCAATTCTTGTGTAGCAGTAATGGAGAACGGACAGCCCGTTGTCATTGCAAACAGTGAAGGTACACGTACAACTCCATCCGTTGTGGGTTTTACAAAAAGTGGTGAGCGTCTGGTTGGTCAACAAGCAAAAAGACAGGCAGTCACCAATCCAAAAAACACAGTGTACTCCGTGAAGAGATTCATGGGTCGCAGAATGGATGAAGTTGGTGAAGAAACAAAATTGGTTCCCTATACCGTAAAAGGTGGCGACAATAATACCGCACAGGTAGATATTGATGGTCGCCTCTATTCACCACCGGAAGTTTCCGCGATGATTTTGCAAAAGATGAAGCAAACAGCGGAAGATTATCTGGGACAAAAAGTAACAGATGCAGTGATCACTGTCCCTGCATATTTCAATGATGCGCAAAGACAAGCCACAAAAGATGCCGGTGAAATCGCCGGTCTGAATGTCAAGCGTATCATCAATGAACCAACTGCGGCAGCGCTTGCATTTGGTTTGGACAAAAAAGAAAAGAATATCACTGTAGCTGTATATGATCTTGGTGGCGGTACATTCGACATTTCAATTCTTGAATTGGGTGATGGCGTGTTCCAAGTGAAATCAACAAATGGTGATACGCATCTTGGTGGTGACAATTTCGATCAGCGTATCATTGATTTCTTGGCAGATGAATTCAAAAAGCAAGAAAACATTGATTTGCGTACGGATCCAATGGCTTTGCAACGTTTGCGTGAATCCGCAGAAAAAGCAAAGATTGAATTATCACAAATGCTGCAAACAGAAATCAATTTGCCATTCATCACAGCAACTGCTGATGGTGCAAAGCACTTGAATTTGACAATCACCCGTGCAAAATTTGAATCGCTTTGTTCTGATTTGTTCGATGCAACATTGCGTCCATGTGAGCAAGCGATCAAAGATGCGAAAATCACACCATCACAAATTGATGATGTCATTTTGGTTGGTGGTTCAACACGTATACCTAAGATTCAGGAGCTCGTAAAATCATTCTTTGGCAAAGAGCCATCAAAAGGTGTAAATCCTGATGAAGTTGTAGCTATTGGTGCCGCAGTTCAAGGCGGTGTGCTTGCAGGCGATGTGACTGATGTTCTCTTACTTGATGTTACACCGCTCACTCTTGGCATTGAAACCATGGGTGGTGTTATGACAGCGATGATTCAGGCGAATACGACGATTCCAACAAAGAAGTCGGAAACCTATTCCACTGCAACAGATAGTCAGACATCAGTGGAGATACACATTCTTCAAGGTGAGCGTCCGATGGCACGCGACAATCGTTCGCTTGGTCGTTTCCATCTCGATGGCATTCCACCGGCACCACGCGGTGTACCACAAGTTGAAGTGACATTTGAT
>JALRFC010000273.1 GCA_023253875.1 Candidatus Kapaibacterium sp. | reverse complement strand
AATGACAGTGCCCATTCGTAGATTCTTCCAAAGTGGGACATCTCTAAATTTGACGCCACCTTGCCAATCTCCGCTCCCACTATTGTCGCGCAGAGTATATCCAACCAAGTCTACTTTATCAACCACCACAAGCAACTCGGTATATTCCCCTTCAGGAATGGCAGAAATATTCTGATACTCACTTATGACAACATATTGCGCATGAAGTTCATGAGTAAAAAGCAATCCCAGGATACCGATGATTGCGAAGATGATGGAATTTTTTACGGAGGCATATTTGAGATGCATGGAAAGATCCGAATAACCCAAAAATAGTCCACACAATTTAGTGGTTTATGCATGATTGACCAATGTTTGTCAGTCAATGTGGATAAGACATAATAGATAGCTGATAGTTAGCCCGAAAAAGAAAAAGCCGGGACTCATGCCCGGCTTGAATAATGCATTTCGAAGTGAATCAGTTTCCGCTTCCGGGAAAGGAAAAAGGTGCATAACCACCCGGCACCAGGAAGTCTGTTTCAAGTGGTTTTTCAAGGGAGATTTCTTGTGCTGTCAGTTTCATGATGGTATCTCCTTCTTGATTCATGCTATGTACTTCCAAAGGAAAATATGTTGCTGCATCAGAATTCATCAAAGAAGGCATAGGGATGATGGGCGAACCCATGAATGCCAAATATCCGATTTTATCTGTAACCCAGATTTCAGTGGTATTACCATCGCTTTTGTCAATCATTTTTTCGCAGATATAATTCAAGATTTTCTTGGTTTCACCTGTTCTGACGGGTTCCGAAATGATAGGTGCCTGGAAACCTTTTGCCATGGAACTCATCATGTTTTTCATTTTTTCAAGTCTTTGAGTGGTAAGTTGCATATACATTTTTTGTGAATGCATGATCATCAGCTGCTCTTTGGCATTTCTATCAGTGATCATGTCCATTGTGCCCATTGCCATGGTAACACTTGCCTTTACTTTATCACCATTTGTGATTAATGTTAATGGTATGTCTCCATCATCTGTGGATAACTCATAAGTGACACTACCTTTAAACACTTCTTGTGCATTGATTGATTGCGTGCCTGCTATAAAGAATATCATGAGTAAAAGGCTAGAAATAAGAGATTTCATTGTAATTCCGAGTTTAATGCAACAAATTCATGATTGCAAACATACTGAGAGGGCAGAGCATTCCCAAAGAACGAAAATTTCCGTAAATCTGCATAAGTTTGCAATCATTCATCAATTGCTTCCCACATGTCCAATTATACCATACAATTGCCAAATTTCGAGGGTCCACTCGACTTATTACTCTATTTCATTCGGAGAGATGAACTCAATATCTATGATATTCCCATCGCCAAAATCACGGGAGATTTCCTTGATTATGTAAGACTTATGGAAATGTTCGATCTCGAATTAGCGGGTGAATTTATGGTCATGGCTGCATCATTGATGCAAATCAAGGCATTGATGCTCATTCCTCGTGAAAAGGTGAACAAAGATGGGGAAGTAGAGGAAATTGATCCTCGTGCTGAACTCCTGAATCGACTCTTGATCTATAAGCAATTCAAAGAAGCTGCGGGTAATTTGTCTGAAAGAGCAGAAAAAGAGAGATATCATTTTTATCGCACATATTTTGATTCCGAAAGTCAGCATTTGGGTAGCAATGATGCCTTGAAAAACACCACTTTATTTGACTTGATGCGTGCGATGAAGAAAGCACTGGACAGAAATCTAGAAGCTCAAAAGCATTATGATGTTGAGCGAAGACAGTTAACAGTGGAACATCGCGTGGCTGAGATTGCTGATATGATCAGACAACAAAAGAGATTAAGCTTTTTTGGTCTCGTACATCAACAAGATAGAAAGATGATAGTAGTTACATTCTTGGCCCTACTTGAAATGGTCAAGCAGAAAGTGATTAGCATATCTCAAGAATTACAAGGCGCCGAGGATGATATCATCATCGGTGAATTTGTGGAATTACCTGATATTGACCCCACTCCCGATCTTGGCCTCACATGATGCATCCATTTGCTACTTCGCTATTGGAAGTATTTGAACAATATGCAGATCCCAAGCGCGCAGCTGAAATGTCTGCATATATGAAAGAGATAGATGCATTTTATGGCATACCTTCACCTCATCGCAAACAAATTGCCAAAGAAGTATTGAATGCACATGGCAAAGGTGTTTTACAGGATTGGCAGGTAATATGTAGCACATTGATGAAACATGGTAAGCGTGAAGCAATGTACAGTGCTATTGAATTTGCTGAGAAGGCACATAAACACTGGAAGGAAGATGCCATTGAGCAATTGATGCAATTGACTGCACATCATTCTTGGTGGGATACAGTTGATGCAATTGCTCCTTTAGTAGGCATCTATTTTAAGAAATTTCCCGAGAAGCGTGATGCACATATCGCAATGTGGATGAAATCCAAAGATTTCTGGCTATGGCGTATATGTTTGATCTTTCAGAAGCGCTATAAAGTTGATACAGATGAACAATTACTCTATACCCTTTGCTTGAAAT
>JALRFC010000272.1 GCA_023253875.1 Candidatus Kapaibacterium sp. | reverse complement strand
GCCGCGAACTTGGAGCATTGGTAGTTGGAATCGTAACCAATCCATTCAATTTTGAAGCTAAGAAAAGAGCCAATATAGCTGAGCAAGGCATCAATGAATTGAGACAATATGTTGATGCATTAATAGTAATCCCAAATGAAAAACTCCTCTCCATTATTGATCGCAATACTTCTTTCATTGAAGCATTTCAGAAAGTAGATGATGTCTTGTATAATGCCACTAGAGGTATTTCCGATATCATTTCAGGAAATGGGTATATCAATGTTGATTTCGCAGATGTTCGATCAATCATGAAGGACATGGGTGATGCTCTCATGGGAATCGGGATTGCATCTGGTGAGCATAGAGCAATTGCAGCTGCACAAAATGCACTCAATTCTCCATTGCTTGAAGGTGTCTCTATTGCAGGCGCACAGGGATTGCTAGTCAATATCAGCGGTGGTTCAAGTATGACTATGCATGAGATTGGCGAGGCAGTTTCCATCATTGAAGAAAATGCCGGTAGCGATGTCAATCTCATTCATGGTATTGTATATGATGAAACACTTGATGATAAATTAATGATTACAGTTGTTGCAACCGGCTTTAAGCGCGGACAATATGCAGTTCCAAGTACATTGAATGTTCAGCAACAAGCACAAGAAAAAATCATTCCTGCTCAAACAGTACAGCAAGCAGCATCAGCTCCTGTGATTCGAACCATAGCGGTAACTCCTGCACCTGTAGAACAACGTCAAACGAGAATTGCTGTGAAACCTGTCAAGGTATATGGCGATATCGATGATGAGCAATCAGCTCCCCAATTGTATCAAACTGTACAAGAGAAACAACAAGAAGAACCAATACAAAACAATAGAAATCAGCCTGCATTCATGCGTCGCACTGATCCCAATATCGTAAGACAAGCAAATGGTGGATCAATACGAATCAATGCTGTTAATGATTTACCAAATGGAGTACGAAGCAATTCTCAACCGGTGATCATACGAGAACCGAAATCCTCGGTCGTGGAAAAACCTGCTTTTCTACGTAAAATAATGGACTAAGCAAAAAACCCTGATTTATCGAATCAGGGTTTTTACTTTATAATTGGCATCGTTCGAAAATGATGTCAACACTCTTCTGCAATGTAGTACCCTTCCCAAAGATTTCTTTCAATTCCTGTTCGCTGATGATATCGACAACTTCTTCATCTTCACATAGATTCAGTAGTAATGATGTTTTTTCCTGCCACGTTTTCATAGCTGATTTCTGAACAAGTGCATATGCTTGTTCTCGAGTCAAGCCTCTTCTCACGAATTCAAGCAAAATGGTTTGAGAAAACACTAGACCATAAGTTTTCTCAATATTCTGCTTCATAGTCTCTGGATACACTAATAAATTATCAATCAAATTGATGGATAATTCAAGCATATAGTCAAGTGTTATAGTAGAATCAGGACAAATCACTCGTTCAACACTACTATGTGATATATCTCTTTCATGCCATAAAGCATTATTTTCCATTGCTGCCATTGCATTGCCACGTAATAATCTCGCAAGCCCACAAATGCGTTCAGATACGATTGGATTACGTTTATGTGGCATAGCTGAACTTCCCTTTTGGCCTTTAGAGAAATACTCTTCAGCTTCTAAGACCTCTGATCTCTGTAGATGTCTGATTTCAGTTGCAATTTTTTCAAGTGAAGAACCAATGATTGCAATCACGGAGAGGAATTCAGCATGACGATCTCTTTGCACTACTTGCGTTGATACAGGTGCAAAAGATAAACCAAGTTTTTGACAAACATATTCTTCCACATACGGAGAAAGATGTTCAAATGTACCAACAGCACCGGATATCTTTCCTGTTGCCGCATGTTTGATTGCTTGCTCTAGCCTGATAATATTACGCTTAGATTCTTCATACCAGAGGGCACACTTTAATCCGAATGTCGTTGGTTCAGCATGGATACCATGCGTTCTTCCCACACAAACTGCATATTTATACTCATTCGCTTTTTTTGCAAGTACATCTTGTAAACGTTGCAAAGATTGAAGTAATAATGTGCCTGCTTGTTTCATTTGTACTGCCAAGCATGTGTCTAGGACATCACTTGAAGTCATTCCCATATGAATAAATCGTGAACTTGGCCCAACATATTCAGCAACATTGGTCAAAAAAGCAATAACATCATGCTTTGTTGTTTTTTCTATTTCTAGAATCGTGTCAACTTCAAATTGTGCTTTCTCACGGATGATGCGGACATCTTCTGCGGGAATCAAACCTAATTCAGATTGCGCTTCACATGCAAGAATTTCAATTTCAAGCCAAATGGAATATTTGTTTTGATCTTCCCAAATATTACCCATTTCTGGTCTGGTATAACGATGTATCATAAAGAAAGTGGCGATTGTTTCAAAATAGTGAGTGCTTGTTGATATTTAGACATAATGGCTTCAATGATATCCTTGGGCAAGTTTGGAGAAGGTGCTTGCTTATTCCAATCCAAAGTTTCCAGATAATCTCTAAGCACTTGTTTGTCAAAATTCTCTTGAACATGTC
>JALRFC010000271.1 GCA_023253875.1 Candidatus Kapaibacterium sp. | reverse complement strand
GAAATTTTGACTTTGCCAGACAATCGCCTCTATGATTTGGCTGATAGTGACAGACGCAAAATTGAAATAGCATTCAAGAAAGTTTGGGACAGAACAGATAATAATGAAGGTTCAGCGAATATCCGTTTTACATCAGTTTTTGATGATAATACCGATGTTGTACTTTTCAGAAATGAGATGTTGTTCTTGCGTATGAAAGAATTCTTTTCCGACTTTGTTGTTCAGGAAATTCACGATACTGTTTCCGCTCAAGAATGGGAGAAGAATCAATTCTCAATCTTTAAAGCTCTTCGCTTATACATGTCACATCACTTCACTGAGTCTTATGCAAATACTGTAACAGGCTTAGCATACTTTGGTGCTGCGATTTTGATTATCATCATTGGTATTCGTGGTTTGAAATTCATTCCGGCTACTCGTCCTTCACTTATCCTTGGAGCGATCTTCCTTGAAGGCGCCATGCTTGCATTGATGGCTTTCACATTGCTCTATACCCAAGAAGAAGAGCGCATGGACCGTATGCTCAAGAAAATGGAAGATGCAAATCGCAATCAATTGGATACATTGGAAGATGTATCAAAAGATATGCATAAAGTTGCAGTTGCACTCGTGGAAGGTAATTCTGAAATGATTAAACAAAAAGTCAATCAAGCAGTGAGCGATTATCTTTCTGATGAAAAGAATATTCAAGGCGAACTTGCCAAAGAAATTGGCGATATCGTACTTAAAGCAATTGGATCAGGAGTGATTAGTCAAGCTAAGAAGAATTAATAGACAACTCCACTACAAAGTAAAAAGGTCTCCAAAAAATTGGAGACCTTTTTTTATACCGGTTTAAATTGTTCAAATGCTTGTAGGCAAGAATTGCAGTAATGAATTGACCTACAAAGCGTGGGTCCAAATGGGGTTTGTAAAATCGTATTGTGACTATTGCAATAGGGACAAGAAACAGTATGTAAAATATCGAGATTCAACACCATGTCATATTTTGGGGGAGGAGCTAATCCAAAGTCCTTTAATGCCTTTCTTCCTTTCTCGGTAACTCTATTTGAATCCCAAGGAATATCATAATTGACGCTAACTTTTCCATTCTTCGTAAACGTTTGCAATACTTCTTCAACACCTTGTTTCATGACTTCGATAGCAGGGCAACCAACAAATGTTGGAGTCATGGTAACATGAATAGAATCCTCTTGACAGTCAATACCTGTAATAATACCTAGATCTACTAATGAAACCGTTGGTATTTCCGGATCAGTGACTTGTTCAAGCGCTTGAAGTACTTGTTCTGTATTGAATGTCATTTAAGATTATTTTCCAAATAATGCTGAATTTGTTCGACTTCTTTTTCTGTTCCAGTTCCACTCAATTTAAATTTAGCGATTCCATTAGGGTCAATATGAACCACCGTTGTAACATCATCTTTACAAGAAAAGTGCTCCCACAATTCCCCTTTCCAATCCATGAGTACGGTATAGGAGTAATTCTCTTTAAACTTACCACGGATAAACCCCTTTAGAAAAAATGGAACACTACTTACATTGGCAATGGCAATAAATGTTGCTTTATTTCTAAACTTAGGTTCAAGGACTTTCGTAAAGTTTGGTGTTAGCTTACTTCCTGCTCTATCAGCTAAAAAGAGTAGTAGATGCTTTCCTTTAAAGAGTGATGATTGAATTTCTTTCGAATATTGATCTTCCATCACAAATGATGGTAATTTCTGACCTAATCCATTTGCTAGCAATTGAGTTCCGATACAAATCCACAGAAAGATTATGACGGAAATCACCCTAGATACAATCATTAGACTCCCCCTTTTGACTTCATCATATTCTCATGATCAGTAATGAAAGCACGTACACCCGCATCTGTCAAAGGATGCTTCATCATCTGTTGTAAGACTTTGTAAGGAACAGTTGCAATATCTGCACCTGCTTTAGCACATTCCAAAACGTGAATCGGATGTCGTATGGATGCAGCAATAATCATTGACTCTAATCCTTGAGTATCCCATATTTCACAAGTTTCTCTTACTACTGCAATACCATCACTTCCGATATCATCGAGTCTTCCTAAGAATACACTTACATAAGTTGCACCTGCATTATTCGCTGCCAATGCTTGTCCAGGACTAAATATCAATGTTACATTTGTAGAAATATCTTGCCTAGATAATTCTTTGACAGCTGCAAGTCCATTTGGAATCATTGGAATCTTAATTGTTGCCTCAGGAAACCATTTGAGAATGTCTTCTGCTTCCTGCAACATACCTTTTGTATCAGTGGATATTACTTCTACAGAAACATGACCTCCAATTGTTGCATGTATATGTTTGATCAACTCTTTGACATCAAGTGATGGATCTTCTTTTGCAAGAAGCGTGGGATTTGTTGTCACTCCACTTATGATTCCGATTTCAGCTGTTTTCTGTATTTCGGATAAGTTTGCTGAATCTATATATAATTCCATTTTTCATCTTCATGATAGTGTTTAAAAAAAGCCCCTCAAGGAAATCCCTGAGGGGCTTTAGTCATTTATACGTAACGAT
>JALRFC010000270.1 GCA_023253875.1 Candidatus Kapaibacterium sp. | reverse complement strand
CACCATGAGGGTGGAATTTTCCCAAAACCTCACCAACTAGACGTGCTGATTTTTTGTAGGGTCTATTTGGGACCAAACCTAGCTCATACATCGCATATAAGATTCTACGATGCACGGGTTTGAGTCCATCACGTACATCGGGCAAAGCACGAGATACAATAACAGACATTGAATAATCGAGATATGAACTGCGCATTTCATCTTCCAGGTTGACCGGAAGTATGCGCTCGCTGAGTAGCGATGACATAGGAGTATTTCAAGTATTGAATGAACGTAGTTAACAGGAGGCAAATGTACGGATTTGAGGCATCATTTCAGACTGAAAAAACACCCAAATCAGTCCTTATTTTCCACATTTTTCATAAAAAAAGCCGTCCTGCATCAGGACGGCTTGCGGAAAGGGCGGGATTCGAACCCGCGGTACCGTTGCCGGTACACACGCTTTCCAGGCGTGCCAATTAAACCACTCTTGCACCTTTCCAAGTGGTTCTCGTAAAAACGAATCGCAAATGTAGGGAATTCTCTTGAAATTTCGATGCTACTTTCTCTGTAGATGCCTTGTCTTGTGTACAACTTCTTGGTAATAGAGCCATAAGATTCCCTTCAATTCACTACTTTTGCATGGCTTGAATACTTGCATTTCACACTATTGAGAATTATCCCATGATTGATTCAATTGTCTCTCTATTGGGCGAAAATGCCTCTTTTTTACTCGATCATCAATCTCAAACCATCTCCAAAGAACAATTACATCTTCCTTCACCGAATGCGGTAGATGAGACATTTGGCATTTCGGATAGAAATAATAGAGTATTAGCTAATCTTCAAAGAATGGCAGATTCAGGCAGACTTGCTGGAACCGGTTATACATCAATACTTCCCGTGGATCAAGGCATAGAACATTCAGCCGGTGCAAGTTTTGCAAAAAATCCTGCCTATTTCGATCCTGAGAATATCATCAAACTTGCCATTGAAGGCGGATGTAATGCGGTGGCATCAACATTCGGCGTACTGTCTATGACAAGTAGAAAATATGCACATAAGATTCCTTATGTAGTCAAAATCAATCATAATGAATTGCTCACCTATCCGAATAAAGCCGATCAGATCATGTATGGCACAATCAAGCAGGCACATGATATGGGGGCCGCGGCAGTGGGTGCAACGATATATTTTGGATCACCCGAAAGTTCCAGACAAATCGTGGATGTAGCCGAAGCATTTGCGATGGCTCATGATTTGGGAATGGCAACTATTCTCTGGTGTTATATCAGAAATGCTGCTTTCAAAACAGCAGATAAGGATTATCATGTAGCTGCAGATTTGACAGGTCAAGCAAATCATCTTGGTGTTACAATCAATGCAGATATCATCAAGCAAAAACTACCTGAAAATAATGGTGGATATTCTGCATTGAATATGGGTGGTTCATCCTATGGTAAATTGGATAAGCGCATGTACACAGAATTATCCAGCGATCATCCGATTGATCTCTGCCGTTATCAAGTGGCGAATTGTTATATGGGAAGAATCGGACTCATCAATTCCGGTGGTGCATCTGGTGAGAATGATATGGCCGAGGCTGTTGCAACGGCGGTCATTAATAAAAGAGCAGGAGGCATGGGATTGATTTCAGGTAGGAAAGCATTTCAAAGACCTATGAATGAAGGAATAGCTTTATTGAACAAGATTCAGGATGTTTATCTCTGCAAAGAGATCACAGTAGCATAAATTCATGAAAGAACTTTCACGCTTATTTCCATATCTGAAAAGACATAAACTCCGTTTGATATTGGGTTTTTTCTTTGTCACAATATCCAATGTCTGTTCAACTTCCATTCCTCGCTATGTGGGGTCAATCGTAGATGGCATGCAAAAAGCAGAAATCAATCAAAGTGATGTGAATCTTTCGATTGGCATTATTTTATTGCTGACCATTGGTTCAGGGTTTTTCATGTATCTCACGCGAAAGACAATCATTGTCTCATCGAGATTGATTGAATATGAATTACGAAATGATTTATTGATTGCTCTTGAACGACAATCACTCTCATTTTATCATAAACATTCGACCGGTTCATTGATGGCTCTCACAACGAATGATATTTCGGCCATGAGAGAATTCCTGGGACCTGCATTGATGTATTCAGCAAATACCATCACTACATTTTCCTTTGCACTCGCATTTATGGGAGCATTGAATCCATCGCTCACATTGATGGCTTTATTACCCCTTCCCTTCATGGCTTTTCTGACCTATTTCATCGGCAAGAAAGTACATATCGGATTTCGTGATGTACAAGAGCAATTCTCTCAGTTGACTGCACAAGCACAAGAAGCATTCAGTGGTGTGAGAGTCATTCGCGCTTATAGAAGAGAGTCATTTGAAACACAAGAATTTGAGAAGCAAAGCGAAGTATATCAAATACGAAATATCCGCCTAGCATTTTTACAATCACTCACCATGCCTTCAATGATGGCCCTCGTTGGATTTTCCAATCTCTTGGTTTTGGGATATGGTGGCATGCTTGCCATACAAGGCAAAGCAACAATTGGTGATCT
>JALRFC010000026.1 GCA_023253875.1 Candidatus Kapaibacterium sp. | reverse complement strand
TGCTGCATTGAATGTCCGTGCAATGCTTTGTGAATGATCTTGCAAATATGGATACTCAATTGAATCTTGCTTGATTTTCTTTTGCATCTCATCCAGTGTTTCATCTTCATAGAGCAATGAATCCATTGGATTGATTGCAATGAGTGGAATGCCTAGTGGAGCAAATTCTCGCTGGAAATCATTCATTCTTTGGATGTATAACTCAGCAAATGGACAATGGTTACAGGTAAACACTATCGCCATTGCCTGTGCATCAGGGAATTGATCGAATGAAAATTCTCCACCTTGAGCCATGGGTGCTCTGAAAGGCGCGATAATCCTACCAATGGAATGTGAATCAATGGCAAGAGAGGAGTGATATGCCATCAATATGAGCAAGATGCGAATGCAGAATGTTAACATTATTTAACAAATGTGCGGATGATTGTTTGCTTGGATTTTGAGTCAATCATCTTCACCGTATAGATACCTTTTGCCAGTGAACCAATATGTATGGGAACACCTCTTTCCGGTTGAGGAAGCATCATTACTGTTTTGCCATTGACATTATGGATTGACACATAGTATAAGTCAATGTTTTTTGAATCTATGATGATTGATTCTGAGGCAGGATTCGGATATAATTGTATGGATGTATAATCAATTTCCTCATCATTCACATCCGATGGAGGTACAACCACGAATTGTTGCATCATACCATCATCCTCATGATTGGAGAAATGGCAATGATACATAAATGGATGAAGTGGGTCTGCATAATCATCAAAACGTGCAATGAATGTTGCAGATTCATTTCTAGGAAGATAGAGAACATCTTTCCAACCTAATTCATGCTGTCCGACTGCAGATGCATTCCCATTTCTGGCAATGAGATTGAATTGTACATCATGGATGTGAAATGTATGACCAAATACATTGCTATTTGTAATTGTCCATTTTTGCACGCTATTCATGGGAATAGTCTTGTCAACTCTAGTGATATTGAATATTCCACCATTGAAATGGAATGGCATTGGACTATTTGGCGCTCCACCCATCACGCGAATATCTTGATTACCTGTTGCAGTATTGACATCAATCCCTTGAAAAGGAATCAGAGTTTCAGGAATAGTCATGATTGGTGTACCTGTTGATTCTCCAATCGTGAAATGCATCATTTGAAAATTCTTATTGTTCAGTAAACTTCCAAATTGACCATCTTGTGCAGGCTCTCCACCCGGAAATCCAAATGGTTGATTTGCATTATAGGCCAGTAGATCAAGACTCTTACCAATCTCATCTTTTGAACAATCCAAAAGAATCTCATATCTCTCACCAACAGCTATATGAAGCCGATTTACAGGGAGTGGTTGTTCGCGTAATCCACCATCAGTGCCAATGACATAGAATGTTCTATTATCACTGAATCCAATAGAATATGAACGCTCTATCTCAGCATTGAGAATTCGAAGTCGAACTACTTGCCGTGGTACTGTAAACTCAGCATTATGTACCCCATTTGTCAAGAGATAATCACCATAGGCGGTATTTTGTACAATGAACTGATTATTTGTAGCATATCTTCTGCTTGTGAATACCAATGGTATATCATCAATGCCATAGGTTCTGGGAAGTGGCAAAGCAGATTCTTGTTCATCATTGACTATTAATAAACCTCCAATTCCTTTTGACAAATGCTCTAAGGTCATTTCATGCAAATGGGGATGATACCAATATGTTGATGCATTATTGGTGATTTTCCAAAAGGGCTTCCAAATTGTTCCGGGTGGAATCACTTGATGTGGTCCGCCATCCATCACTGCAGGCAGATGTAATCCATGCCAATGCAAAGTAGTGCTATCATTGAGATTATTGATTACGGTCATACGGACGGTATCGCCCTTATTTACAAAAATAGTAGGTCCCCAAAATTGATGTCCATTGATTCCGCCGGTGATTGTTTGATTTCCGCTTCGTAATTGAGCAAATGTATCAATAATATGTAAGGTACATTCGGGGCCTTTTAATGCCTGAGGAATGGGAAGTCTATTATAGGTTTGTGCATGTATGAAAAATACAGAACAGAACGAAAAACATACATAGACAATTCTTTTCATGATATACTCGCATTAGATGATTGCAAGAAAATTACAAAGAATCTTGATTTTAACTGAGGCACTATTGATTATTTAGCTTTTTTTGACTTTGAAGTAGATAGAGTGCAATCAATGCTGATGTGCAACCTATGATTGAATACAGGATTGTAATCCCATGTTTTCCCACAATCGGTTGCGCTAATACAGGCGACAAAAATTGTCCGAGATAGAGTGAAGATGTGATGACCCCGACGGATCTTCCACGAAGTGTTGGTGCGGCAATACTAATCACCCAGAGTCTCATTGATGGCATGAGTAAACCGATGCCTGCACCGGCAAATAATGCGAAGAGTATTGTGATGATAAATGAATTCGCAATAGAGAGTCCTAAAAATCCAATCGAGAGTGATGCGAATGCTCTTCCACCCAAGCCGGAGAAGTGATGCAATCGTTTGAGATAAGGCATGGCATAGGATGAAAAACCTCCCGCCAATGTCGCAAGAGAGACCACTGCACCTGCTTTTGCAGGAGAATCAATTCCATGCAGTGCAAGGAGAAATGGTAATTGTGTGGGGATTGCATAGAAAAATACCATACCGGTGAATACGATCAGTCCGATACCTGCAATGTGAATTGGTTTTCCATATTGTATCTCATTTGAATCAGATTTGCCGGCATTGTCGAGATATGCTTGTTTTTCATGATGCACGCTTGGCTCATGAATAAAGAAATATGCAGGAATAGCAAGTATGAGTGCGAGTGCATATAATGAGAAAGGAAAGCGCCAACTCATGAGTGCGAGAAATCCAGCCAGGGCAACGAATATTACTCCACCGAATGAGATGAATGTACCTTGTAAACCGAGCATGCGATTGCGTTCTTCGCCCATATAATAGTCTGCAATCAGGGTTTGAGCCGATGTCATGATACCGGCAACACCGACTCCCAGGAATGCTCTGGCAATGATGAACTGTTGTAGACTTTCCAGATAGAGACCCGTCGTTCCCATCACGCCATAGATGATCAGCGATATAATCAGGAGGATTTTACGATGTCCTTTATCAATGATCATTCCTGCTATAGGAGCAAAAAATGCAATGATCAAACTAGGAACTGTGAGCATGAGTTTGACGAGAAATTCAGCATTCTCGACTGACTTGAATGCTTCGGCAATTTTGGGTAATGCGGGAGAGATTGCGGAGACAGACATCACAGTCAAACTGCTCGCCATAAGCAAAACGATTTTGCTTCTTCGTGTGAGCACATTCATTTCTGCATTCCAATATACATCGCTATGCAGAGTATGATGCCAAATGCGAAGAGATGTATTGCCGTTTTGAAGACATAAGGATTGAGTGTTTCTTTCTCGGTTTTGAGTACGCCTCTTGTGAGATATACCGCAAAGGGAAGCAATATCCACGGCATGAGATATACTGCATTGTCTTGCATGCGAGCAAGAAGAAAGAGTGATCCATAACTGAGTATCATGAGCAGGGCATAGAGGAATCGAGACTTCTTCTCACCAAGCATCACGGCCAATGTTATTTTACCTGCAATTGGATCCGTTTCGATATCACGGATATTATTCACGAGTAAAATCTTGGCGGCAAATAAGCCCATGATGATGCCTGTAAGAATCACTTGTGGTCTGAAGGCAAAATCGGGCGACTGAATATAATATGCACCCCAGACCGGGATGAGTCCATAAAACACAAATGCAGTGGCCTCACCAAGTCCATGATAGGCAAGGGGATAGGGTCCGCCAGTATATGCAAATGCTGCCCACAATGATGCTAATCCGATGAAGAGAATCGGCCAACCGGCTTTTTGTACGAGGATGAGTCCGATAAGAAAGGTAAGAATAAACATGATCCAAGACATTTTCATCATTGCTGATTCTGAGATCATGCCAGATGCAACTGCTCTGGGTGGACCAATCCTTTTGAGATCGGCACCTTTCTTGAAATCATAGAGATCATTAAGATAATTCGATGTGGTTTGCAGCATCATCGCGCTGAGCACGGTAATGGTGGCCGTAAAGAGATCGAATGCACCATCAATCGCAGCAAGCATGATGCCTGCAATTGTTGGTATGGCGCTCGCGGGTAAAATTCGCATGCGAGCGGCATAAATCCAATGTCTGAGGGCATTGCTCATCAGGCAATATTGTGATAGACATTTTGCACATCTTCATCTTCTTCGATTTTGTCGATCAATTTCAGAACTTCATCCATCTGTTCTTCAGTGAGAGTGACGGTATTATTCGGTAAGCGTTGCATTTCAGCAGTTGTGACTTCAATTGCTGCTTCTTCAAGCGATCTTTGCATATGCACGAAATTATTGAAGTCGGTATATGCAATGATTTCCATTTCATCTATCTCCACATCATCAGCACCGGATTCGATGAAAGACATTTCAAGATCATCTGCGGATTTACCTTCCAAAGATGCTTTGAATACACCTTTTCTCTGGAATAAAAATTCCAAAGCACCAGAAGTTGCGAGTGAGCCATTATGTTTATTGAGATAACTGCGAATATTTGCAACCGTGCGAGTGGGATTATCGGTTGCAGTTTCGATAACGATGGCAACGCCATGTGGACCATATGCTTCATAGACGATTTCTTGCAAGTCAAGAGCATCTTTTCCGAGTGCTCTCTTTATTGCTGCTTCGACTCTGTCTTTAGGCATATTATTCGCCTTTGCCGCCTGCATTGCAGCGCGCAGACGTGGATTTCCTGCAGGATCTGAGCCACCCAATTTTACTGCGATTGCAATTTCTTTTCCAATTCTCGTGAATGCTTTTGCCATTCTGTCGAAACGAGCAAACATCTTATGCTTGCGCTTTTCAAAAATCCTTCCCATCGAAATTTCCGTATTATGTACTGAAATAGATGTGCAAAAATACAAAGAAGCGTGCATCTATTGGGTATGGTCTGAAAGGAACTTCATTTCATGGAAATGGGGTTTTGTGCACTTTACTTGGAATGATAATGAATACTGATAATATCGTCATCGGAGCCGGTTATGCCGGACTTGCAACTGCAGCACTTCTCGCAAAACAAGGAAAAGATGTCATTTTACTCGAAAAACACTCTGCAATAGGCGGTTGTGCTTCCTTTTTTCGTCGCATGCGATATACATTTGATGTTGGGGCAACAACACTGAGTGGTCTTCGCCCGCATCAACCACTCGGAAGATTATTCCAAGATTTGAATCTCAAGCCTGAAATCATGCATTGTGATCCGGGAATGGTGATTCATCTGGATGATCATCAGATTGTGCGCCATGCAGATCTCGACAAGTGGATTGCCGAAGCTGAATCACATTTTGGAAAGAAAGGGCAAAGAGGATTTTGGAAAGAGATTCATGCAATTGATGAAAAGATGTGGAATGTGCTCCATCGCAATCCCGAATTTCCCCCGAAATCCCTAGGCGATCTCATAAAGATGGGAAGCAGAATATCGAATCTTTCTGCATTGCCATTACTTCGTGATTTGTTCCGACCGATGGATGTGCTGATTGAAAAACATGGATTGAAGAGTAATGTACTCTTTAAGAAATTCATCAATGAGCAATTACTTATTTCAACGCAGAGTTTCAGTGATACAGCACCGATTGTGACAGGTGCGATGGGTCTGGCCTATCCGGCAGACACTTACTATCCCATTGGTGGAATCACAAAACCCGCTCAATTATTGGCTGAATATATTCGTACTAATGGTGGTACAATCATCTTGAAGGAATCTGTGGAGTCTATTGATATTCAAAATGATGATTCATTCATGGTAAAAACTACAAAAGGTAATGAATATCAAGCAAAACATTTGTTCAATAGCATTCCGATTTGGAATATGAAGAATATTGCCAAAGGAAATGCAATCGGTAATCTTGCAGAGCAATATGTGTATACATTCACAAAAGCATGGGGAGCATTCACTGCCTATTTTGCGATAGAAACAGAGTATCATCCAGCTTCGCCATATGCACAAATACATACCACATCGAGAATTCCGCATTGCGAAGGCGATTCCTTTTTTGTGACTTGGTCTCCAAAACAAGATTCCATCAAAGCTCCCGATGGCTGGAGTACCATCACGATTTCCACGCATACTGAAGCATCGCAATGGTATGGACTAAGTGAAGAAGACTATGCTCGAAAAAAAGAAGAGACATTGACTTTTATCCTTTCGGAATTCAATCGAGTATTTCCACAAGTTGCATCGCTCGAAAAACACTATATAGATGCCGGAACACCAACAACTTTTGAGCATTATACCGGTCGACATCAAGGATTTGTGGGAGGACTTCCTCATTCAGTCGAACTCGGTTTATTCAATCTCCCCAAAAACATCACTTCCATCAAAAACTATGCAGTGATCGGCGATACTTCTTTTCCTGGACAAGGAACTCCCGCGGTTGTGATGAGCGCGATGAATGCCGTGAAAATGTAGAATTTCACCTCGGATGAAACTGTTCGTCGAGCGAAGCCGAGACGAGCAGTTTATGAGCGAAGCGAATGACCTACCCCGACCTACGGGCATCACTCGAATGAGACGAATATCATCATTCCATATATCTTCGTATGTTTACAAAAGTCAATCTGAGAAATGAACATGAAGTATATGTGGCGATTATGTCTTCTCCTGCTATGTCAATCCATGGTCTATGCTATCAATCATCAAATTGGTCATAGACAAATCACATTTATTGATTCATCCCGTGCCAATAGACAAATACAATGTGATATTTATTATCCTTCAATAAATGCCGGTGACAATGTACCGATTGCAGGAGGAAAGTTTCCTGTTTTGGTTTTTGGACACGGATTCGTAATGCCTGTATCTGCTTATGATGTGTACTGGAATGCATTAGTTCCAAAAGGATATATCATGGTATTGCCAACAACGGAATCTTCATTTTCTCCATCACATCTCAATTTTGGTAAAGATATTGCTCATGCTGTGAAATCGATGCGATTACAGGGAGTTCTTGCATCATCACCTTTCTTTAATTCAATTGATTCTACTTCAGCTGTGATGGGACATTCTATGGGTGGAGGATGTGCATTCCTTGCAATGCAATATGATCCTCAAATCACTGCATTGGTTAGTTTTGCAGGAGCTGTCACAAATCCATCTTCAGTGACTGCTGCAAATTCAATAACCAAACCATCTCTTGTGATTGCTGGTGCCAATGACTGCGTTGCCCCGCCAAAAAATCACCAAATACCTATGTATGATTCACTTGCCTCGCAGTGCAAATCATATGTAAGTATCATTGGTGGAGATCATTGTCAATTTGCTTCATATAATTTCAATTGTTCTTTTGGACAAAGCACATGTACACCAAAAGCTACAATCAATGCAAATACACAGCAATCCATATTGTTTCAGCATATAATTCCTTGGTTGAATTATTATCTGAAGCACGATTGCATTGCAGGAGATCAATTTCAGGGAATGCTTTCCTCTCCAAGCGGAATAACGAGTAATACAAATTGTACTTTGGAAAGTCCTCTTCCTAATATTCTTGGACAGAAACTATCCTGCATGAGTGGAAATGCTGAATTGTATATAGCAGGAAATGCTAGAGGATTCATCCCACAATGGACTGCTCCCAAAAAAGGAATTGTGATTGGATCACTCAATCAAGATTCCATCAAGGTCTTGTGGAATATATCGGGAATCGATACAGTAAAATTACGACTCATTCATCCTGAAACAGGTTGCTCTAAAGACACAATTCTTATCGTGACAATTCATTCGGCACCGAATACCTTTATAACAGGATTGAAGGAAGTTTGTGCTAACTCCAAACCGCAATTGTATTCTGTCGCGCAATCACCAAATACAGTTCAACTTTGGAGTAAACCTGTAAATGGGGTCACCGATAGTGATCTTACCAAATCTACCATATCAATTCAATGGACAAAACATGGTGTGGACACGATTTATGTACGGCAAACGAATACTATAACAAATTGTATCAAAGACACATTTATGATTGTCAAAATCAATGAATTACCAGAAGGTACAATCATAGGTGAACAACTTGTATGTGAAAGCAATAAGAATGTGAATTATGTTATTCAATCCTCTCCGGGAACAACAATGGAATGGCTTGTACCAAATAATGGATTAATCATTGGTTCTAAAACATCGAATACTGTTGCAATTCGATGGAATATGAGGGGAATTGACACAGTAAGAGCTACAATAACTGATCCTTCAACAGGATGCATGCGTGATACATTCATCATTGTTACCATTCAAGAAAAACCGAATGCAGATATTTATGGTAAGAAGAATATTTGTGAAGATACTCCAATAAGTACATATAAAGTTGAAGCAATACCCGGACATTCCTATTTCTGGACTGCATCTACTACAAGTACAATCATTGGAGCAAGAAATTTGGATAGCGTCCTTGTCCGATGGACAAAAATTGGGAAGGATATTATTTCCTTAAGAGCTACTAATCTTTCAACTGGATGCACTAATGATACCTCGCTTACAATAACTTTGAATCCAAAACCAAGACCTTATATCACCGGTAAATCATTGGTCAAAGAGGGTGACACTAATATTGTCTATGCAGTGCCTTTTAATCAAGGATCCATGTATAGTTGGAATATACTTTCAGGCGATGCTCGCATTCGCAATCAGGATCAATATCAAGTGAATATTGATATTGGGAAACCAGGAATTATCATGATTGAAGCAACTGAGTCAAATAAGTATGACTGCGCCTCATCAGATACATTCAATGTCACTGTTCAATCTGCATCCCGAATTGCTGATGAACATTCCATTCTGATATATCCAAATCCTGTTGAACACTCTTCAATTTTGACCATTAAAGGAAATGAATTGCTATCTGCTGAATTGTGGACAATGATGGGCAAGAATATCGGAGAATTTCTACCTCAACATGATAGTTCTATCTCCATTTCTACAAAAACTTGTGCTTCGGGGATTTATGTGATACGAATTCGAACTAATAAAGGATATATCAATTCCTCAGTGATGATTCACTAGATTGCATCCAAATATTTGCATCCATAATCAGTATTATACATAGTACATTTCGATGGAACTCTAATGAATGCTTTTAATGCACTCTTCACGACATATTATCATGAAATCAAGTTTGCCTTGATGTTTTCAGGAATGAATATACTATGGATGTTGGGAGAAAAGCTTGCAGGTTTGCATGATGTGCATATTGCCGATCATGCTTTCTATACCAATTATTTCGCTATCCCTTCCATTCTACTGTATGCAGTTGCAATGTATCAAAAGCAAACATTGCTTGGTGGTGAGATGAATTTCAAACAGGGTTTTATGTCCGGACTCGGCATTACAATGATTATCACTGCATTAACCCCTGTCATGCAATTCTTTATTCATACAATCATCACTCCTGAATATTTCATCAATGTTCGTGCATTCGCAATTCAAGAAGGAATGAAGCCTGAAGTTGCAGATACTCACTTTACATTGAACAGCTATATCTTGCTTTCTGTATTTACCGGATTTGTGTATGGAATCATCACAACCATTTTCACAACCATCATGATTCGCTATATCAGGATGAAGCGATGAGATATTTGTTCCTTTTTCTGTTTGCGATTATTACTATTCAAGCGCAACAAAGACCAATTGGGATCATCACTTCTTCGGAATGTGAAGAATTGCGCACAAAACATGAATATGCTTCGCTGATTGCAGGTATTCATGCTTCGGCTACACAGGGCATACCGGCAGGAAATCAAACGACTACAGATCGAAGAGTGCGCGCGGGACTCGCAAAAAACTCTGCATTCATCGCATATCTGAATCGTACAAATATTGGTGATTCACTTGGCATATTGCACATTCAAGAAAGAGATATCCTCATCAATAAGAGTTTGAGTATTCTTCGGGAATGTCAAACCACCATACCGCAACTTTCCATCACTTCACCAAATGCCTATGAAGATTGGCAATGGCATTCCAAAGAATTCATTGACCTACTCTCGGCTTATGATCTACTTCGTGGGATACCCGAGATTTCAGTGTCAACATTGGATTCTATCGAAAAACGGCTCGCAATGTTTGCAATTACATTTCATAGAGAAGCCACGAAATCTATTTTTGGTTTGACTTTTTTTGGAACTGTTCGCAATAATCATGCCCTCATGACAGCCGGTGCAATCGGTATGGCAGGTGTGATATTGAGAGATTATAAATCTTTGATTCCTGAAGATCAGCCGATCTTCTGGCTTAATACGGCATTGAATGCAATTGATGATATCATGTTCACCGGCAATCAAGTACAATCAAGCAGAGATGGAAAGGCAGGCTATGCGGAAGGTCCTCATTATTATCGCTATGCAATGCTGAATATGCTCCCATTTTTCCGCGCATTACATCATGTGAAATCTGATACGATATTCATCGTAAATCAAAAGTCGATTCGACATCCCTATCATGATCCTCGATTCATGGAATGCACCAAGTGGTTCACCTCTATTTTACAACCAGATGGCACATATCCGGCCCTCGGCGATACCTTTTTCGGCATGGGTTTTCCTGAACTTGCTTTGACGGGAGATTCGAATAGTGTCTATCTATTTGCTCCCGCGGATCTCGCATCTCAGCTTAATTCAACGGTGGACATGCGTGCAAATTATTGTGCTTCGCTCACACCCGCGAAGTTGACATTTACACATGAACTCATGGTGAATGAGGATGCCGGTGCAGTGGTATTTCGAAAGCCGGAGTGGTATGGACATGTCATCGCCAAGAATGGAAATGCGCGCACTGCAGGGGCAGGACATTCGCAGTCAGACATGACTTCTTTTATGCTCTGGACACATGGAATTCCGATTGTACTGGATCCGGGGTATTTGCAGTATTCCATGCGTGATCAAATTGGCAATGCTCAGCAACATAATGTGATTTTGGTGAATGGACAGGGTCCGCCAAATGGCGCTCCACTTCAGCCCGGTGGGGCAGATGCATTTGTCAGAGAGCATTTCTCCATTCCCGGTTTGGATTATACATTGGTGGAAACTTCCTACTTAGGCGCGCACATCAAAAGACATTATTTCGGAATTTCTGATAGTGTCTTTTTGAATATAGATCAATGCAGCACTCAAAATCCTACTTCATTTTCACATCAAGTGCATGGCAATGGACTCATCAATGGAAATGAACAAACAGGCTTGGCATATTGGCAGAATAGTGGACCGAGCACAACGATTTCTTGGGAAAGAGATTCCGCTCGAGTGGATGGATTTTGGTCCGCAATTCCACTTGAAACATTCACTGCAGATTCATCGGTGCATGAAGAAGGTTATCGAAAAACCGGAATTCACACGGCATTGCGTACGCATACTAAACCTACAAATTCAGCAATCTTTGCCGGGATGCTGATCCCAAGAGCAAGAAATTCAATGAGTTCCATTGTGCCTTCACTTGTCACAAAAGATACTTCCACACTCGGCATTGCATTCGATTATACTCCGCAAAGTGGTGCGATGTTCATTGCCAAAACAGATACTATATTCCGAGAAATCTCCGGATGGAGTAGGGCTGATATTGGTTTTGAAGCCAAAACAGATGCACAATGTGCTG
>JALRFC010000269.1 GCA_023253875.1 Candidatus Kapaibacterium sp. | reverse complement strand
ATCTCTCATAGGCGCAGTGCAGCCTTCAAGATAGCTGACATAACTTCCTTCTTCTGCAACTATCAATGTTCTTTCAAATTGCCCCGTATCTTTTGCATTGATACGGAAATATGTTGAAAGTTCCATTGGACAACGAACACCTTTTGGGATAAAACAAAAAGAACCATCGGTGAATACTGCAGAATTAAGTGCTGAGTAGTAATTGTCTGAAGTTGGAACTACTGAACCTAGATATGCACGCACCAAGTCGGGATGTTCCTGAATTGCTTCACTCATCGAACAAAATATAATACCCATTGAGGCTAATTTATCTTTGAATGTAGTGGCAACTGATACACTATCCAATACGGCATCAACTGCAATTCCACTCAATCGTTCTTGCTCGGCAAGTGAGATTCCTAATTTCTCAAATGTTTTGAGCAATTCCGGATCGACTTCATCCAAAGATTTTGGTGATACCTTTGTTTTGGGTGCAGCATAATAACTGATATCATTGAAATCAATTTCCGGATATGTGACATTCGGCCATTTGGGTTCTTTCATTGTCTTCCACTTTTCAAATGCTGAAAGTCTCCATTCGAGCATCCATTCAGGTTCATTCTTTTTTGTAGATATGAGTCGAATACTATCTTCGTTCAAACCTTTGGGTGCTATTTCTTGTTCTATATCAGTGACAAATCCGTATTTGTATTCACTTGATACAATTTCATCGAGTATATCAGTTTGCTGTTCCATTATAGTAACTCTTATAGTTCAATTGTAACTGTTGAATCTTGTACACTGTGAAACACAGGTGTATGGAGAAAGTCTTGTATGGTTATCGATTGAAGCATCTCATCCATTTTTTTTTGAATGATAGTCATTGGATCTTTAATCGTACAATTGGAAAAAACGGTACAAGAACATTGAGTGTCATCAGGATCATCACCTGACACACATTCAACCAATTGCGAAGGTTTACCTTCAATCACCGTTATGACATCCGATAGGCTTATCAATCGAGGATGTTTATTGAGTAAATAGCCCCCTTGTGCTCCTTGAATAGACTGGATCAATCCATTCTTTCCAAGAAGATGTAATACCTTTGCTATAATCTCAAATGATAAACCAAGTGCATCTGCAATTTCCTTTGCAGGAACCAATGTGCCATCCTTAGTTGCTATGTATTGCAAAGAGAGCAATGCATATTCTGTTTTCTTGGTGAACCTCAACATATACCCACCATTATAACGAACAAAGTGTGCAAATATAAGACCTTTTCAAGCATATATCATTGATTCGGTCATATTTAATACATTTTTATGAAAGAAAGTTCCATGATGAGAATTATTCGAATATATCATAGATGATACTATCACCTGAATGGATAATACGTTCTTCCTTTCCTGATAGGCACAAGAGTCTACCATCGTCTAGAATATCTGAAACAACATATGCATTGTGTTCGGAAAGAATGTGTACAGTTTTAGAAAGGATAGTCAATTGATCTTTCCATTGTGTCCATACACTTTCTTTATTGGAAAGAAAAGATGTAAATGTGTGTACAAAGTCAATTCTATATTCATTGAGATCACATTCATGTCCAAGAATTTCTTTTACTGAAATACTCTGATTGGTAGTTGACAACTCTTCTTGAATTGAATTAATATTAATACCAATACCGGTAACAATAGAGGTCAATGTATTACCTGAATATTCCGTTTCTATCAATGAGCCTGATATTTTACCAATATTATCAGCATGCTTTACATAGACATCATTGGGATATTTAATTCTCACTGTCGATGACTGTGGAAGTATATGTAATAAAAAAGCTTGCACGGACAATGCCGCGCAAGCTTGCATAATTTGAGGTTCATGTTCAATATTTTTTCTTATTCTCTTTCCATGTGAAAAGAGTATGTCTTTTGCATTTCCAGAATTCCAAACCTTACCATTCCTCCCTTTTCCATTTGTTTGAATATCAGCAGTTACATACACTTCATCATGGGATGATAGCAATTGCTTCGCATATTCATTTGTTGAATCTACAATAGGAACATGTATTGACAACATATTACTGACAACCAAGAGCCGTTTTATTCTTTTGTGATGCAGAGTTTTTGGGGTCTCTTTTCAGAGCTTCAGAATATGCTTTGCAAGCATTATCTTTATCTCCATTGGTTTGATAAGCAAATCCTAGATATACATGTGGAATTGCACTTTTGTCATTAATTTCAAGCCATGCTTTACCATACTTAATGACTGATTGAACGTCTTTTGCTTCTAGCGATACTCGACAAATAGCTTCAAAGGCCTGTTCAGATTCTTTCATGATTGAAGGATTACCTGGATTTTGATTCAAAGCTTGTTGAGCTAATTCCACTCCAGCTAATAAATATTTTTTGGCAGAATCGGATTTCTTCATTGCATTAAATGTATTTCCTATATACACTCTACCGGAAATACTATTTCCATCCAAAGAGAGGTATTCTTTCAAACTTATTAGAGCCGAATCATACTTCTGTGCAAGATAATAGCAAGAACCAATGAAATATCGGGATTTCACACTATTACTGTCTTCACAATCAGCTATTCTCTTTCTGAAT
>JALRFC010000268.1 GCA_023253875.1 Candidatus Kapaibacterium sp. | reverse complement strand
ATATATCTTGGTTTGGACAACCACACCTTGGACATTATTCTCGAATGTGGCATTGGCAGTGGGATCTGCTATAGAATATGTCATTATAGAGAAAGAAAATAATGAAGGAGTCATTGAACATTTCATTATTGCTGATAATCTCCAATCTTTACTCGGTGATGAACTCAAAATACTAGCAAGAATTAAAGGTGAAGATCTTATTGGTTCTCGCTATGAACAAATATTTTCATATTGCTCCATTGATTTTTATGAATATCCTAATGCATTGACCATTCTTCCGGGAACATTTGTCTCTACAGAAGATGGTACCGGTATTGTACATATTTCTCCTGCTTTTGGGGTTGATGACTTTGAATTATCAAAGACTTTTCAATTACCTGTTCTTCAACCGGTTACCCCAAATGGCCACTTTACAGAAGTCATCACTGATTTTGCCGGTAGAGCAATTAAAACATTTACCTATGCCGATAGAGTGGAAGAAGGTGCAGATAAAGACATTATTATTGCTTTAAAACAAGCTGGTAAGATCTACAAATCCTCATTTGACTATGTGCATAGTTACCCTCATTGCTGGAGAACAGATAATCCGGTGATGTATTATGCAAGAAATTCATGGTTCATCAAGTCTCCTTCCTATAAACAGACAATGATTGACCTAAATAAAACAATCCGTTGGCAACCTCCTGAAATTGGTATCGGTAGATTTGGTAATTGGCTTGAGGAAGTCAAAGATTGGTCATTGAGTAGAGATAGATATTGGGGGACTCCGCTTCCAATCTGGATCAGTGAAGACAAAGAGGATATGTTCGCAATTGGCTCAATTGAAGAATTGAAGCAAGGTGAATATCAAGTTGATGAGAATACCTTTGTCCCTGTAGTCGATGCCCCATTGCCATTGGATTTACATAGACCATTCGTAGATAATGTCATTTTTAGAAAAAATGGTAAAGTGTATCGTCGAACATCAGAAGTTATTGATGTTTGGTTTGATTCAGGTTGTGTTCCATTTGCTCAATTCCATTATCCTTTTGAGAATAAGGAATTATTTGAAAGTCACTTCCCTGCTGATTTCATTTCTGAAGGCATAGATCAAACAAGAGGTTGGTTCTACACCTTGCATAATATTGCTTCAGCATTATTTGAAAAACCTGCATTTAAAAACATTATTGTCAATGAATTGGTTTTGGACAAAAACGGTCTTAAAATGTCCAAAAGCAGGGGTAATACCGTTGACCCATTCTTAATGATGGATCAATACGGTGCCGATGCGGTCAGATGGTATTTCATGGTCAATAATCCACCCTGGAGACCTACTCTCTTCAATGAAACAGATATTGCAAAGACAGTAATAGCTGATTTTTTCAGAACACTCACTAATACCTATTCATTTTACAGTTTATATGCAAATATTGATGGTATTGATGGGACTGAAGCTACTATTGAACTTGATCAATGTCCGGAGATAGATCGCTGGATTATTTCCAAAACGCATTCTACTTTGAAACAATATCACCAATACATGGAATCATATGATGTGTTCAGGGCATGTCGTTTGATTCAAGAATTCATGATCAATGATGTTTCCAATTGGTATGTGCGGAGAAATCGTCGAAGATTTTGGAAAGGTGAAAAGGATAAAGATAAGATTGCCGCATATCAAACATTACGAAATGTGATGATTGATATTCTATCAATGATGGCACCTGCAGCACCTTTTCTTCCTGAAGTATTATATCGTAGACTTCGGACTGAATTGGATGAACCTTCTATTCACATGAAATTGATTGCAAATGGAGATGACGCTTGCATTGATGTAGATTTAGAGCGAAGGATGTCACTTGCTCAAACAATAGTATTCTTGGCGAGATCATTGCGAGAAAAATCCAAAATCAAAACCAGACAACCATTAAAGAGAATACTCATACCGGTTATCTCACCACAACAAAGAAGAGATATTCAAGCCGTAGAGACAATCATCAAAGATGAATTGAATATCAAGTCAGTAGAATATGTGAATGAAGAAGTAGGTATCGTCAAACGTAGTGTCAAAGCCAATTTTAAAGCTCTAGGAAAAAAATATGGCAAGCAGACGCAAAGGATTGCAAATGTCATAGCATCCATGGATGAACTTCAAATACGTTCATTCTTAAAAGAACAATTGTTCTCATTTTCTCTTGATGATTTGGCAGTATCTATTACACTCGATGATGTTGATGTAATGACTCAAGATATGGAAGGTTGGCTTGTTGCTAATGAAGGGTCTTTGACAGTTGCACTCGACACTGAAATTGATGAAATCCTAAAGCAAGAAGGCATTGCAAGAGAATTTGTAAATCGAATACAAAACCTGAGAAAAAATATTGGATTGCAAGTAACTGATCGTATTCATGTAAAATTTTTAGCAAACAAAGAAATTTCTGATGCAATTATCAAATTATCTGATTATGTTTGTAACGAAATTTTGTGTGTGACTTGTACAAGTGTTGATTCATTTACTACCGACACTCATACAATTGAAATAGATCAAGAGAGTATTTCAGTGTTAATCACAAAATTCGATGGTTAACAGAAAAAATGAATGCATCCCGCATTTAGTTTTGTTTTGTT
>JALRFC010000267.1 GCA_023253875.1 Candidatus Kapaibacterium sp. | reverse complement strand
CGCAAGTGGCAATGCGGCGGCCTGCTCAAATGTCAAATGATCTGGAATTTGATGAACTCGATCAGCGGGAACTGAAAGAAGTTCTGCCATCGTACCTTGCGAAGGCATGCCGAGAATTGAATACTGTGATGATTGAATATCAGCATTTTCACCCCAATTGATATTAGGATTGATGATCACTCTTGAGCCAATTGGAGCATGTTTAGACTGAGAAGCAATGACTATACCTGAACCATCTGAACCGGGAATAACCGGATATTGAATCTTGGCATACATGCCTTTGCTAATCCACACATCACGATGATTGAGCGCGCTTGCTTGCATGCTAATGAGAACTTCACCGGAACCTGGTATTGGAGCCGGGGAGTCTGCAATTGAGATTGGAGAATCTTTGCTTGTGATGACAACGGATTTCATTGTGGTGTCAACTCATCTTGTTTTAGATATGAAGTAACATGTTTTGAAAACATGATGAGTATTCCAACATGTAATAAAGCCACATTGAATGCCAACATCAATGCATGTTCCACTTGCTCCAATGCATTATATGGGAAAAATAATAATGCCAATGCTGCTGGAGCGGATAGTAAAAATCCATAGCTGAAACGTGCATTGTGATATTTTTTTACATCAAGCAAATAGAAATGAATGCCGGATAATATAACAAGAGCGATACTTTGCAATGATGGTAATTCACCGACCATTGTTGACATCAATGCTTTGCTTCCGGCAAAAATGAGTGTCATCGCAAAACCGGTGATGAGGATCAATCTACCTTTTAAGCCCATGATGGAAACCCATTAAACAGATTCAACCTTTGTTTATGCTTGTTCATATGCTTCCATCGGAGGACAAGAGCAAATCAATGTTCTATCACCATGTGTATTATTCACACGACCTATACTTGGCCAGAATTTCTTTTCACGAACATACGGAAGTGGATATGCTGCTTGCATGCGTGAATATGGTCTGTCCCATGCATCTTGCATAATGACATGTGCAGTATGTGGTGCATGCTTCAGGAGATTATTATCTTTTGGCATGATACCTTGTTCAATGTCTGCAATTTCTTTTCTGATTGCAATCATCGCATCACAGAAGCGATCCAATTCGGCGAGTGGTTCGCTTTCAGTTGGTTCAATCATCATTGTACCGGGAACAGGGAAGGAAACGGTTGGCGCATGGAATCCATAATCCATGAGTCTCTTCGCGATATCTTCCACTTCCACATGTGCACTTTGTTTGAATTGGCGCATATCAATGATCATTTCATGCGCAACGCGTCCATTCGAACCTACATATAAAGTCGGATAGTGCTCTGCCAAACGAGCTTTGATATAATTTGCATTGAGTATGGCAATCTTTGTTGCATTCGTCAAACCTTTGCCACCCATCATGGCGATATATGTCCATGAAATCAACAAAATGGATGCACTGCCCCAAGGTGCAGCAGAAACCGCTTGTATGGATTGCTCTCCACCGGTTTTGACAATGGGATGACCTGGCAAGAATGGAGCAAGATGTGCTTTCACACCGATTGGTCCCATGCCCGGTCCACCACCACCATGTGGAATGCAGAATGTTTTATGCAGATTCAAATGGCACACATCTGCGCCAATATTATTCGGAGAAGTCAATCCAACTTGAGCATTCATATTGGCGCCATCCATATAGACTTGTCCGCCATATTCATGAACGATGTCGCAGATTTCTTTGATTGCTTCTTCAAATACGCCATGTGTTGAAGGATAGGTCACCATCAATGCGGCAAGATTATCTTTATGTGCCAGTGCTTTTTCTTTCAAATCAGTGAGATCAATATTTCCTTGTTCATCACATTTCACGACAATCACTTTCATGCCTGCCATCACCGCACTTGCGGGATTCGTTCCATGTGCGGAAGATGGAATGAGCGCAATAGTACGATGATGATCTCCGCGACTCTTATGATATGCACGAATTACCATGAGTCCTGCATATTCGCCTTGTGCTCCGGCATTAGGTTGTAATGACATTGCATCAAAACCTGTGATCTCGCAAAGCCATGCTTCAAGAGTTTTGAAAATCTCCTCATATCCTTTGGCTTGATCAGCGGGAGCAAATGGATGCATATCGCCAAATTCTGCCCAAGTCACGGGTATCATTTCGGTAGTAGAATTGAGTTTCATCGTACATGATCCCAAAGGAATCATGGAATGCACCATTGACAAATCCTTATTCTCTAGCGATTTCATATAGCGCAAGAGATCATGTTCTGAATGATACTTGTGGAATACGGGATGAGTCATGTACGAAGAAGTACGATGCAATTCTTGTGGAATCACATTGAGTGAGCCATTGATGATTGCTTCAATATTAGGTTCTTCAACATTCTTCGCTTTCGCTGCAATTGCAAGAAGATGTTTGACATCATCCAATGTTGTGGTTTCATCGCATGAAATACCGATCAAATTATCACCGATCTTCACATTCACATCAGTGCATGCATCAATAAATTTCTTTTGTACATCAGCATCAGTATTGATTGACAATGTATCGAAAAAGTTTCCTGAGTTCAGAGCATAGCCCAAAGACTTCAAACCTTCTGCTAATACAACTGTCATTGCATGTACTCTTTGTGCTATT
>JALRFC010000266.1 GCA_023253875.1 Candidatus Kapaibacterium sp. | reverse complement strand
AGCCCCAGCAAGGCGTCGCCCTGCAGAGACGCCTTGCAGAGATTGCATTTGTAGAAACTTGTATGGTGCGCCGGGGAGGATTCGAACCTCCGAAGGCGAAGCCGGCAGATTTACAGTCTGCTCCATTTGACCGCTCTGGTACCTGCCCTTAATTGCAGAGACTACAAAGTTACAGATTTTTAGGAATTCAACAAGAAGATATTTCAAAAATATTTCGGCCATTTTGATTCTTCTTTGTCATGAAGGATGATTATCCCAAAAAAAATACTGAATTATCTCAGCGAATTCCCTATTTTTGTCGTTCATTCTCAAGAAATTCATTATTAAAGTATAATTTCAGGACAAGACCATGGCTAAGAAAGGAGCCCGCGTCATTATCACGCTTGAGTGCACAGAAGCTAAGAAGGAAGGCAGACCTGCTTCTCGCTACACTACTACCAAGAATAAACAGAATCATCCGGAACGATTGGAAATCAAAAAGTACAATCCATTCCTTAGAAGACACACAATCCACAGAGAAACTCGATAAAGCCGTCAATTGACGGCTTTTTTTATCTCAATGCTTCTTCCAATGCTGTCTTCGCATCAGTTTTTTCATCACGATACTTGATGATCAGAGGCGTTGAAATCGAAAGCCCATTTTCTCTACCAAATGCAGACTGTATCGCTCTTGTCCCAGGCACAACTACCGCATTAGCTGGGATCTCCAATGGCTGTCCGGATGCCGGCTTGATTATCTCACCATTCACCAAATCATATACATGCGTTGAAGCATTCAGAATGACACCTGTCCCCAATACTGCTCTATTTCTAATCAAAACACCTTCATAAACACCGCAATTACCGCCAATCATGACATTATCCTCGATGATCACCGGTCTTGCACCGGCTGGTTCCAAAACCCCGCCAATCTGTGATGCCGCACTAATATGGACATTTTTTCCAATCTGAGCACAAGTTCCAACCAATGCATGTGAATCAACCATTGTTCCTGCATCAACAAATGCACCGATATTGATATACATTGGAGGCATGCAAATAACACCAGGTGCGATATATGCTCCGGTTCTAATGGAAGAACCACCCGGAACCACTCTGATATTGTCATTCACTGTCAGTGACTTTAAAGGAATGGAATGTTTGTCAAAAAAAGGCATGCTCCCAATCGACATATCTTGCAGAGAGCCAATTTTGAACAGCATGAGAATACCCTCTTTTACCCATTGATGAACCGTCCAATGACCTGATTCATCCGTAGTTGCAGCTCGAATAGTGCCTGCGTTCAATGCATCAAGGAATATGCCGAGGATAGAAAGATTTTCTTCTGAAGAGAGTATTTCTTGCGTAGAACCTTTAAGAGATTCAATGGAAGATTGTAGTGAATGCATGATAATTTGTATGAATATAAAAGACAAAAGTCATATTGAGCAAGTTAGCATTTTTGTATCTTAGTTTATGTCTCAAAGCATCTTGAATAGCAATATCAATAAAGTTCACTTCGATTGTTTGGACTCTTCTCCAAGTGATGAACTCATACTTGAGCTGGCTTCGCTTTCAGCATCTCTTTTTGAAAGAACTTCAGATACTCATTATTTCAAGAGATTATCATACAAGAAATCACCGTTATTGATTCTGGCAAGATCTGCTGACAATACATTGATTGCCTGTAAAATTGGATATGAATATTCTGATGATGTCTTTTATAGTTGGTTTGGAGGAGTCCATCCCGATTATAGAAAACAAGGTATTGCTCAATCTCTCATGGACATCCAACATTCATGGTGCAAACAACATCAGTTTAGCATCATCAGAACCAAATGTCAGATTACCAATACAATCATGTATTCCTTAAATGTCAATAATGGATTTTCCATCATCGGCAATGATTTTTCTGATATACAACAACCGAAATTTCTGTTTTCGAAAATTCTCACATCACATTCCAACCTACAAAGATGAAAAAGCACATGATTTCAATGGTTTTATTGTTTGTGTCAATCACCATGACACTTCATGCACAAAAGTCATTATCACCGGATTCCATTAGGTATGCAACCTCATCATTCATTCATGATTGGAATTCCAAGATTACCGATATCATTATGGAAGATGGTTTTTCTCCTGCCGTGATTTCAAAACATTATGCATATGCAAATATTGCTGCTTATACAGCAGTTCAACCGGGTTTTGCAAAGAAATACAGACCACTTACGGGACAAATAAAAGGCTTTGTGAATCCACCAATGCCTGATGCAACACTCGAATATGATTGGAGACTTTGTGCTATTTCTGCATATAGAACATTGGTCAAAAAGATACTCTACCGTTCTCAATATTCAGACAGCATGTATAAGGCACAAGTCAATTCAATTGAGGATGAGTATGAACACATTGAGAATGGCGATGATATTATTGAACGATCAATTCTACATGGAGAAAAGGTAGGTAAATATGTCATTGCTTGGTTCAAAGAGGATGGATATACGAAGAATCAAGGGAGACCACGCTATAATTTCCCTAAAGGAAAAGGAAAATGGGAACCAACTCCACCCGAATTTGCTGACCCTTTAGATCCTTGGTTCAAGACTATGAGAACATTGGTATTGGACTCAGTTACACAGATTCGCCCATTGCCTCCGG
>JALRFC010000265.1 GCA_023253875.1 Candidatus Kapaibacterium sp. | reverse complement strand
GATGGTCATGCTCGTGGTATTGTGACTCGCGATCTTGTATCAGGCAAGATTGAATCTTGGTCAGGCGATGCTGTGATTCTCGCAACAGGCGGTTATTCCAATGTGTTTTATCTCTCAACAAATGCGATGGCATGTAATGTGACATCCATTTGGAGAGCACATAAAAAAGGTGCCGGTCTTGCCAATCCATGCTTCACGCAAATCCATCCGACTTCCATTCCACAGCATGGTGAATATCAATCCAAGCTCACATTGATGAGTGAATCACTCAGAAATGATGGTCGTGTGTGGGTTCCATTGAAAGCAAATGATAATCGTGCACCACATGATATTCCTGAAAATGAAAGAGATTATTATCTCGAAAGAAAATACCCATCATTTGGAAATCTTTCTCCTCGTGATATTGCCTCTCGTGCTGCAAAAGAAGTATGCGATGAAGGTCGTGGCGTCGGACCCGGTGGTCGTGGAGTATATCTTGATTTTTCAGCTGCCATCAATAGACTGGGTGAAAAGACAATCGCTGAGCGCTATGGAAATCTTTTTGAAATGTATGAAAGAATCTCCGGTGAAAATCCATATAAAGTACCAATGAGAATTTATCCTGCTCCCCATTACACCATGGGTGGTTTATGGGTTGATTATAATCTCATGAGTACAATTCCCGGCTTGCATGTTCTTGGCGAAGCGAATTTCTCTGATCATGGTGCAAATCGATTAGGTGCAAGCGCGCTCATGCAAGGTTTGGCTGATGGATATTTCGTGATTCCTTATACAATTGGTAATTATTTGGCAGGCGTGAAACCCGGCGAAGTGACGAATGACCATCCTGAATTCAAAAAAGCAGTTGCAGATGTTGAAGGAAGAGTATCAAAGTTTCTTTCCATCAATGGCAAACGCACAACATCATCATTCCATAGAGAACTTGGAATGTTAATGTGGAATAATTGCGGTATGGCTCGCAGTGAAGCAAGTTTGAAAGAAGCACTTCAACGCATCCCTGAAATCCGCGAAGAATTCTGGAATAATGTGAATGTGGTTGGTTCAGCAAATGAACTCAATACCGCGCTCGAACATGCAGGACGCGTTGCAGATTTCTTGGAATTTGCCGAACTCATGTGTATTGATGCTCTCGAGAGAGATGAATCATGCGGAGGTCATTTTAGAACAGAGCATCAAACAGAAGATGGCGAAGCCAAGAGAAATGATGATGCATTCTGTCATGCTTCGGTGTGGGAATATTCTGGAAATACCGCAAAACCAAATTTGCATAAAGAACAACTTACTTTTGAAAATGTCAAGCTTGCAACAAGGAGCTATAAATAATGAAACTATCCCTGAAAGTATGGCGCCAGAAGAACAAGAATTCTGAAGGAGATTTCAAGAATTATGTTCTTTCAGACATCAGTCCCGACATGTCTTTCCTTGAAATGCTCGATGTTCTCAATGAACAATTACTTGCAAAAAATGAAGATCCGGTGGCTTTTGATCATGATTGTCGTGAAGGTATTTGTGGTTCTTGTTCGATGATGATCAATGGCAAACCTCATGGCCCTGAGTCAATGACAACTACATGTCAATTGCATATGCGCAAATTTCATGATGGCGATGAAGTCATCATAGAGCCATGGAGAGCAAGTGCATTCCCTGTCATCAGAGATCTCGTAGTGGATCGCTCAGCATTTGATAGAATCATCCAAGCAGGTGGTTTTGTATCTGTGAATACAGGCAATGCGCAAGATGGCAATACTGTACCAATTCCAAAACCAGAAGCAGATGCCGCCATGGATGCAGCTGCATGTATTGGATGTGGTGCATGTGTTGCAGCATGCAAGAATGCTTCGGCAATGTTATTCACTGCGGCAAAAGTATCACATCTCGGATATTTACCACAAGGTCAACCCGAGAGAAAACGCAGAGTATTGAGAATGGTCGATCAAATGGATAGCGAAGGTTTTGGTAATTGCACAAATACATATGACTGTGAAGCGGCATGTCCAAAAGGCATCAGCGTTCAAAACATTGCAAGACTGAATAAAGATTTCTTGCGAGCAAAATTATTCGGTTGATTTATCCGCAAAAAGAATAAGGGAGATGATTTCATTCATCTCCCTTTTTTTATGTTCCAAGCAATCCTTTTTTTAAGTCCGAATCGGCAGGATCTTCACCAAGCCAAATTCCGAATAATCCTTTCTTGAAATCTAGTCCGGGAATCACTCCGGCCTTATTACCATTTTTCAAAACAGTCAGGCCTTTACCGGATTCATAGATCATTGAAAAGACATCACCTTTTTTGATTTTCTCTTTAAAAAATCCTTTGAATTGATCAATTCGGGAACGAAGCGAAGAGAGATTTCCCTTCGCGGATTTTTCAAATCCCTCTTCAACTGCATCAGACATTTTATCACTTGTGATTAGTGATGAAACAATGGTTAATTCCATTGCAATATTATCATCAGCATTGATGAGTGATTGTGCATCCTTTGTTTTCTTTGTCACAAATAATGCCCCGACATACATATCCATCCAAAATTTTTCTCTTGTTCCGGCTCCATTTAAAGAAAGTTGTTTTCCTGCAAATGACTTCGTCGAAGGAATTGTAATTCCCCCTATATTCATATCTGCATATGCCGTCATTGCAAATACTAAGGAACAG
>JALRFC010000264.1 GCA_023253875.1 Candidatus Kapaibacterium sp. | reverse complement strand
AACGACTGATAATAGGCCTTTGATTCATGAAAAAATGCTGTCCTGCTCTGGACTGTTTGGCCAAATGAGGTAGTCCGACAAATCCCGTAATCAGAACTTCTGAAGATTCATTATGAATTGGCAGCAATCCTTCCGAAACCTCTTTTCCATAGAGATGTTTTATGCGATCATGAAGTGATGAAACAGGAACATCAAAGACAAGAGTATCGCCATCATAAAATGTAAATCTACATTCTGGATGTCCAAGAGCGGACCGATACATTGTTTCAGATATATGTCTGAATTCAACCATATCTGATTTCAAGAATTTTTTTCTTGCAGGAACATTGAAGAACATGTTCTTTACGATTACTTGCGTTCCAATTTCAGTCATGCAAGGTTCTAATGAAAGTTCTTGTAATGGCTCTGCCGTCAAAGACCAACCATGTTCAGCATCTTTTCTTTTTGTCTTGATTTCAAGATGAGCAATGGCCGCAATTGATGCGAGTGCTTCACCTCTGAAACCTAGTGTTGAAATTTTTTCCAAGTCTTGCGATGTCTTTATTTTGCTTGTTGCATGCCTCTGAATACTGAGAAGGACATCTTCTTTGCTCATTCCGGATCCATTGTCAATGACATGAATGGCTTGTTTACCAGCCTTATGAGCGATGACGAGAATGGAATCAGCTCTTGCATCGAGTGCATTTTCAACTAATTCCTTTATGATTGATTCAGGTCTTTGTACAACTTCGCCAGCCGCGATTTGATTTGCGATATAGTCGGGAAGCAGGGCTATGGTTTGAGAAGAAAGCATGGAATTACTCACCAAAACTTATACCAATATCTCTTGCAGTTTGAATGATTTCGCTATCAATTGGTACGCGTTTCATTCTGCGTGTCACTTCGCTTAGAGGTACGGTATTCACATGTGGAGGATCTAGTGCAACCATGACATCAGAATGTCCATCGGCTATTGCCCTTACTGCTGAAGCACCAAAACGTAATGCAAGTAAGCGATCATTCGCAGTGGGCATTCCACCTCTTTGTAAATGTCCAAGCACTACGAGTCTGGTTTCTTTTTGTATATGATGCTCGATTTCTTTCACTAGTTTTTCACCGGCACCACCCAATCTCACTGCTTGACCAATTGATTGCCCGATTACAGAAACTGAACCGTCTTTTGGAAGTGCGCCTTCAGCGATAACGATAATAGAAAAATGAGAACCGGAATGCTCTCTCTCTTGAATCTTCTGTATGACTTTATTGATGTCATAAGGTATTTCGGGTAACAATATGCAATCGGCTGTCCCTGCAATTCCTGAGTGTAAGGCAATCCATCCGGCATAACGACCCATGACTTCGACAATCATCACTCTTTCATGTGCTTCAGCAGTGGAATGTAATCTGTCGATGCAATTTGTGGCAAATTCAACTGCAGTTTCAAAACCAAAAGTTGCGATTGTTTTTTCCAAATCATTGTCAATGGTTTTCGGTACACCAACCACTTGCAGACCTTTTTGAGCAAGGACATGTGCTATTTCCATCGAACCATCTCCACCAATGGAAATGAGTGCATCTATTCCCATGGATGAGAAGGTTGAAATAATCTCATCGGTACGATCTATTTCACTGATTGTGCCATCGGAATGAACAATAGGAAAGTGCAAAGGATTTCCTTTATTGGTTGTTCCAAGAATGGTTCCGCCAAGATGAGTGATTCCTCTTACAGTATCTGGGGTAAGTTCTAGTGTTCCACCGCCATGTCTTGCGAATTCACTTGGAGAAAGAATGCCATTGAATCCATTTCGGATGCCAATGCATTTCCATTGTCTTTGATGAGCCGAAAGAACTACCGAACGGATGACTGCATTGAGTCCGGGTGCATCTCCACCGCCTGTGCTAATTGCTATTGTTTTTGACATATATGAAGTATTATTCTTGTTGTTCTTCTCTTGGTTTTCTGAGATTCAATCGATCCCAAACAAATCCGCCAATTTCTTTTCCGATTCTATTACCTTCATCACATGCTCTACGGAAATGAATGCCTCCATAAATTCTACTAATGGAAGCTTCCATAGCGGCAGCATGGAAATTTGGAAAATTCCGTACCGGTAGACCAAATCGTATCTCGGTAGAATCTGCATAAGGAAATTCACCAAAGAGTCTTGTGAGAATTTCCGCACTAGCTGATGAAATTGTGCTATGACCACTAGTATGTTCAGGAAAAGGCGGTGTTTGCAAATATGGTTCCCAGGTTGAGTCAATAAATTTATTGATGAATGTTACAGGGCGAATATAATGTGAAGTATATTTTTCATTCCAACATGCAGTAAATGCATCAAATAATGTTGTCCCTACAAGAGTATACGCTTCAATTGCTTGCATCATATCTGCATTGATTCTATTGCATCCGACTTTTACTAATGCCATCCAATGTCCACCAGGGGAGATTTGTCTCGTATTAAAGACAAAATGCCCTTGATGCCAAGCTTTAATCGGATTGCAGTCCCAAAATCCTGCTATCTCTTTTTGTTCAGGTGTTAAATTTTTAATAGCTTCTCTTTGAATAGCTTTGTTTTGGGCGTAAGTTTTTGAACTATCAAAAGTTGGAATATTGTATTTGCTTTTTAAATTCTTATACCAACTTGCCCTGTCTTCTGGATTAACCCAAAGACTAC
>JALRFC010000263.1 GCA_023253875.1 Candidatus Kapaibacterium sp. | reverse complement strand
ATGAATCAAATTCTTGATGATAATCCACTGGAACAAGAACGTGGCATTACCATTAAGCTTCATGCCATTCAAATGGAATATGCAGCAAAAAATGGGAAATCCTATACGCTCAATTTGATTGATACTCCCGGACATGTGGACTTCTCTTATGAAGTTTCGCGTTCCCTTGCAGCTTGCGAAGGTGCATTATTGGTTGTTGATGCAACGCAAGGCGTAGAAGCTCAAACAATCAGCAATTTATTTCTTGCCATCGAAGCAGGACTAGAAATTATCCCCGTCATCAATAAAATTGATTTGCCTTCAGCTTCAACCACATTAGAATCTGTCAAGCAACAAATCATCGATTTGATTGGATGTAAAGAAGAAGACATGGTGCTCGCATCAGCAAAAGCAGGTATAGGCATAGAAGAAATTCTAGAAGCCGTGGTTGATCGGATTCCTCCTCCAAAGGGTGATCCAAATAAACCACTGAGAGCATTGATCTATGATTCAGTCTATGATGCCTATCGTGGTGTGATTGTCTATATCAGAGTCTTTGATGGAACATTGAGAGAAAAGGATAAAATTCTCTTCATGGCTGCTGGCCAAGCCTATGAAGTGGATGAGGCCGGCGTACTCTTCATGAAAAGGCAGAGAACAGGCGTGCTTTCCGCCGGAGATGTTGGCTATATCACTGCTGCAATCAGACGCCTTCAAGATACCAAGGTTGGCGATACAATCACGCTTGCATCCAATCCTTGCACGGATATGATTGAGGGTTTTCGTGAGGTGAAGCCCATGGTATTCAGCGGTATTTATCCTGCTGACTCCGATGGTTTTGAAGATTTGCGAGAAGCGCTTGGTAAATTGTCACTCAATGATTCAGCCATTGTCTATGAGCCTGAGTCTTCCGTTGCTTTGGGATTTGGTTTTCGATGCGGATTCCTTGGTCTCCTGCATATGGAAATCGTACAAGAAAGACTCGAACGGGAATTTGGTCAAGTCATCGTGACCACTGTACCGAATGTGCGATATAAAGTGATCAAGACAAACAAAGAAGAATTGTGGGTTGATAATCCTGCGCAGATGCCGTCTGTCGGAGCAATCTCCGAAATTCAAGAGCCATTCATCAAAGCACAAATCATTTCTCCAACAGATTATGTTGGAGCAATTTTGAAATTATGCATGGATCGTAGAGGCACATTGCTTGGTCAACATTATTTGTCTCAGACTCGTGTTGACATGACATTTGAACTTCCTCTCGGTGAAGTGATTTTCGATTTTTATGATAAATTGAAATCTTCCACAAGAGGTTATGCATCATTGGATTATGAGTATTCTGAATATCGTGCAGGAGATCTGGTAAAATTGGATATTCTGTTAAATGGAGATCCGGTTGATGCTCTTTCTACCATTGTTCATAGACAAAAAGCATATGAATGGGGAAGAAAATTATGTGCAAAATTACGTGAACTCATCCCAAGACAAATGTTTGAAGTTGCCATCCAAGCGGCAATCGGAGCAAAAATCATAGCTCGTGACACTATTAGCGCAATGAGAAAAAATGTTCTTGCAAAGTGTTATGGCGGTGATATATCTCGAAAGAGAAAGTTGATTGAAAAGCAGAAAGAAGGGAAGAAGAGAATGAAGCAAATAGGACGTGTTGAAGTGCCTCAAGAGGCATTCCTCGCGGTACTCAGCATAGATGAATAAATGATGGGCCTTGATGTTTCAAGGCCTTTTTTTATTCCAAGGAAATACGTGCTTCGATAGCCACTTGTAGATTCGTAAACGCAAAGTCACTTCCGGGATAGGAACTCACCGATGTGAATGGAATCACATATAATACTGTTGGGCCAAACAGTAATTTTTTACCGGCACGAAATTCAGCTCCAAGTCCTATATGACCTCCAATGAATAGTGAATTCAATGAAGGAACCTCGCCATCTTGAATGGTTGCAATTGAACCTTTTACTCTTGGATCATTGGGATCTAAACTAAATTCAACCGTTTCACCGGTCGCCAATACAGTTCTCTTTTGCAATAACTCTTTTGTATGTGTGAGAGAAGAACTTGCCATATAGCCAATATGCAAGCCAAAACGAGTGAATAATCTTGTATCAAAAGGGAAGACTTTCACATATGGCAATACTTGTATCATTGAGGTTGAGAATGCGGCATTATGTCTGAAGGGTACTTCCATATTTACCAGTGCGCCTGATGAAGTGCGTTGATTTTCGAGTATTTCCAATTCCTGATAGCGTGAATCCATGGAAATATATTTATACTCAGCACCTATTCCCCAAACCACATTCTTGGCCAATTCATTTTCAAATGTGAGTGCAAAGGCAGAACTCATTCCTCCACCATTCTCGAATGAACAATTGCATTCATCAGCAATCATGGTTCCCGTTTGCATGATACCACCAAATCCAAGTGATATGCCCAATTGTTGAGGTTTTGACCAAAAACTCGAGCTTCTTGGATCAGAGACTTTTTGACCCCTTGCCTCAAAGATTACACACAGAATAAACAGTATGGATAGAGTCTTTTTCATAGGTATTCACGAAAATGATGTCTGAAATTACAGATAATAACAGTGAAATACCACATCATGTTTCTTTCCATGTGAATTTCTTTTAAAAAATGGAACTTGATAGAAATATGCTCTGTTACCCAAGCATCATAAATACCAA
>JALRFC010000262.1 GCA_023253875.1 Candidatus Kapaibacterium sp. | reverse complement strand
ATACACGCTTCCTTCATGATATTCAGTGTAATAGGCATGATTGATTTGTCGTTCATGAATCTTTGTTTGTCCAAAAATATCAACAGAAGCCTCGTTTACATCCACTCTAATTGAATCAATAAAAGTATTGCCACGATGAATTGTAGTCAAGTAGTATGTTGTTGCAGTCATTGGCGAAACTGTAATCACAGAGTCAGTTTCACCTGTTGACCAAGTATATGATAGAGTAGATTTTTTGGGTTGAATGGTAATGATAGAATCTAACATCCATGATGGTATGAGATTCATGTCAATACCTATATCACTTCCGTTTTCACCAGCACCCAAGAGATCTGAATTGGACTGTACTCTAAAATTCAATGCATTGGGATTGACAAATTTTGGATCGGTTTCGATATTACCAATTCCGGTCAAACCTGTTCCATTGCAATATTCAAACTGAAGGACATCATGATTACCTGAAATATGATCCCGTCCATTATTATTGGGTCCACTAAAAACAGAATTTCTCACTATCCCAATATGATCATATGTAGGAGTATGATAATAGGATGAGGAATTATTATAGAATACGCAATGATCGATTGTATCAAGACCAGACCAGGTTGTTCCGGTATATACCAAACCTATTTTCGTTTTATTATTTGCGAAAATAGAATTCACTAATTTCTTGGAATGATGTATTTGTACCAGATGATCAGCCGTATTATTCTTGAACACACAATTGCTGATTTTTGAAGGAGGATTTGAATAATGTCCATTTGCATGAATCATCTTGGTATTATTGTCAAAAACACATTCATTGATAGTGACAGTTTTCTTGTCGGATAAAATAATTTGTCCATCACCCACGCAGTTTCTGAAAATGCAAGATTCAATCGTACTTGTTTCATAGTTTAATACTTCACCTTTGCCAAATGCCAGGTCAATTCCATTGACATTACTTTCAAATACACAACTTTTCAAAGTAATCCCTGCATGATTGTCAACATATAAAAGATTCCCTCGATCATTGGTCATTTGTCTTTGATTGTTTTTATCATTTGGAATTCCATTCACATTCATTTCAAAGTATGATTGAACTCCTTTGTCAATGATTTCAATTGCTAGTATATTCTCACCATCTTTAATGAATTCTCTATTGATTACACCGGAATAATCCCATCTATTCGGTTGATATTCCTTCATACCAGATTTAATGAGATTCCCATTCAAGTATAATTTGAATCCATTATCAACAGCAATTCTATACGAAACACTATCTTTTTTCACATGATCAAAAGTAATTTTCTTTCTTAAGTACATCGTAGTTCCCAAGGGCCAATCTGTATTTGTGGCAAACTTACCGCTATAGCCATGTCCGAAAGGCGCTTGTGCTGTACTCCAATTCACTTGATCCACAGTCTGCCAATCTAAAGGCAATGCGGTTTTGCTATATTGAAATGTGTCATTGCTTATTATTAGTTCGGGTGATAGCGTGATTTTCTGCTCAGAAATTGCTGACCCGTTTTTTATTGTGAATCCTTGAATGACTGACTCTTTTGATTCACCATCGATTAGATAAAAAGCTCTACTACTATTTTCACAATTGATGATGGTACACAATGAACCATTCTGGCTTTGTAGTGTGATGTTTTTCATACCCAAAGAAATATTGGTATTTCCACTCCCTTTATATTCGCCATCTAGAACTGTTACAATTCCGTTCTTCACTGCTTTGTCTATCGCATATTGGATGGTCTGAAATGGTTTGTCGATTGATCCATCTCCTGAAACATTGGATCCATTCACACTCACATATAGTTCATTCCCTTTTTTCTTTTGATATGGCATGATGGAGCATACTGTTTCTTCTACAAAACAAGTACTATCTGAAGGTTTTGTAAGGTGTAATTGAAGTGGATTTCCCTTACAGATTATCGTATCATTTTCAAGAATTGAATAACCACATGCTTTTGTTTCACTTTTCTGAGATTTTGTAAGAGTCCAAATTCCATCACCTCGGATATACATGACTCTCTTATTTTTCCCATCATAGAATAATGCATTATGTTCCAACTGGCTTAGCTTCATTGTAGGGGGAATATCACCAACAACATTTACAGGAATAAAACCTTCGCTTGATCCTTCAGAGAATACTGTGACATCCATGGAATAATCGGTGTTTTTCGCCCAATCATTTCCTCTTTCATACTTCGCATTTGGAGTATAGCCACCCACTTTTACAAAGCTCTTTTGATCATAGTCAAAAGTGATAGCGCCTTCTCTTTTAAAACTCTCATGATTCACAGGTAAAAGATTTTTAAATGTATTGGTGTTTAGATCAAGTTCCCATACATCCTTCAACCAACAATATGTACCAACATCAGTAGCCCAAGGTTCTCCCAATGCACATGAGTTTTCCATTTGATCACCACTGCAATTTCCCTGACCTGATGCAAAGTATACCTTATTATCTCCCGGTTTCCCCAGGATTAGAGTATTAGCTCTTTTTGCAGGCACGGTCTCACTGCAATTGGAATTGTTTTCGATTGTGTTTATCCACTTGTCTTGATATTCCCATACCCAATTCTTGACACTGAAATATCCATAACCACTAAAGAAACCAAATGCATTTGTTTTCTCATTCCAAAAGTAGCCTGCATTATAACTTTCATTGTCGGATCCACCCTTACCAATGAGAGTCCA
>JALRFC010000261.1 GCA_023253875.1 Candidatus Kapaibacterium sp. | reverse complement strand
AATACTCTTTTGCCTCCAATGCTCGGTCACCACACATTTGAGTCGCTTGCTCTAGTGTGATATTTTCATCATGCCCTTCTTCTGCTTTTGTTGCAGGAGTAAAGATTGGTTCAGATAATTTCTCAGATTGTTGGAGTCCTTGCGGTAGTTCGATTCCACAAACATTGCCTGATACAGAATACTCTTTCCAACCTGAACCTGCCAAATACCCTCTAATGACACATTCAATCGGTAATGGAGTTGTTTTCTTCACCAACATGGATCGTCCATGCAATTGCTCTTCAAATGGTTTGCATATTGCAGGATAATCTGCCGGATTTGAACTTATGACATGATTTGGTATGATATGTTTAGTTAATTCAAACCAGAATAGAGATAATTCAGTGAGTAAAGCTCCTTTTCCTGGAATGGGATCTTCCATAATGACATCAAAAGCGGAAATACGATCAGTTGCAACCATTAATAATGTGTCACCAAGATCATACACATCGCGTACTTTTCCTCTTCTGAATATGGGTAAACCGGGAAAATCAGTAAAACGAATTGCTTGTTCCATATGCCACATGACATGATTGAATGGGTATAATGCTTCAAATTTACTAAAATTGAGCGGGCATCTTGGCTTTGAGTTTTCAACATTACAATCATGGGGTTTCACCATTGATTTTGTATCTTTGTACATCATTTTTTGGAGTTCATTATGTCAGCCTCAAAATCTAAAAGACAGATTGGAAAACAGAAACAACAAACCGTTTCTTCAGCTTCATGGAATTTCCCTCTTGATTCATACAATTATAAGATAATCGGCATTGGAGCCATTGTCATTGCCATTGCTTATGGTTTGATGTCAACTGCAATTTCTGATGATCCAAATCAATGGAATAATCCACTGGCTGTAACCATTGCTCCTGTTTTACTTGCAATTGGCTATTGCGTGATTATCCCTTATGGACTACTTGCACGTAAAAAAGATTCGACTGAGCCTTCAACGGAGTCCTGATTCATCATGCATAAGGGGACACATACAAGCACCGATGAAACAATTTCATCAATGGTCAATGACATAAAACCTGAGCAAGAAGAGCAGGTATTACAAGAAGTTCCAAAAAAAATTCAGGAATTAGAACATTCCAAAAGCAATTCGATTAGGGAATTACTACAGCATGTTCGCTTGGCTTTCTCTATGTTGAGAGATTCTTCCTATACGCTTTCATGGAAAACAAAAGCACTTCTCATTGCGGGATTATTGTATTTTCTCCTTCCTTCAGATTTGACCCCTGATTTCATTCCTCTTATAGGATATATCGATGATGCTGCTGTTATGACGGCAATTTTCAAAAGAATAGCTCATGAAGTAAAGCATTATAAGCTCATGCGTAATCTATGAGCTTCCCCACCCATGTCTAGTTTCGTTGCAAGAAGAAGTCCATGTATCCACAGTTTCAGATCTTCCACTATGGTTGTATGCTTACCAATATCTGTCATTGATGGCAAATGTTCTGAAAAGTATCGGTGATATAATGTCATTTCAATGATGGTGGAAGCAAGAGCTTTGGGGAATGGGTATTGTGGACTATATGCAGACAATAATTGTGCAATGTGTGATGTGGTAGACTTTAATGTTAAGAATGCTCCATGATGATTGTCTGCATCAACATGCTTTGTCATAAAAGTTTTCACTGATTCACTGATGACAATAGCATAAATCATTTCACCTTGAATATCAACACCCTCGAATTGAATTGTAGGAGATGAACATAAGATATCGAGAATCATTCGAAGTTTCTCCTCATGACTATATTCTAAATCTATGATTCTTGTGCAATGTAGATCTATCATTCCCCAATACATTGCCATGATATATAACAGAAATCTATGTTTGTTTTCGAAGTATCTATATATCGAAGCCTCGGGTGAACCTATCTCTTTCCCCAGTTTTTTGAATGTCATTTCTTCGAAACCCAATGTAGCAATCATGCGAATTCCTTGGGTCACGATATTCCTCCCTAGTGAAGTTTGTCTTGGGTCTTTAAGTGCAAATTGCATTATTGATTCAAAAACAGTTTCTGTATTGACTAGCATATTAAAACCCTGCAATTGACCATATATAATAAGCAATTGCTTTTCTAAAATTCATCCTGGCATCAATTTCACGTGATGCCGATTCCACGGTAAAGCGTTCTCGGAAATTGACTGTGAATAATGTTGCTTCACCTCTTTGATAGAGTTCTCTTTCGGCATTTTCCATCTGTTCCGCGGCAGACAACTCTGCTTTTGCAGCAAGTGTTTGTTCATAAGTGGCAATCAATTCAGAAGCTGCATCATCAACCGAAGCTGATATTTCTCTTTGCAGTGCATTTCTCTTAAACGAGAGAGATTGTTGTTTGATTTCAGCAAGTGAGGTTTGACCACGTGCATCACGAAATAATAGCGGCATTTCAGCTTGAATACCAACTTTATAGTCAGGAATTGATCCATCAATAGTTTGAACCGTCGAATACGGCAGAAGCTTTAATGAGATATCAGGTTTTTGTTGTTCACGAGCAAAACGTGTATCTACTTCTGCTTGATTTTGCTCTACGGAATTGATGATGAGTTCGGGTCTTTTTTGTAATGCCAGTTCTTTGTCTCTTCTATATGTCATCGTATCAAGCGGGAATACTTCCATTGGATTCATCGGAGCAATTCCTTGCGGAATAGTTGACGGTGTAC
>JALRFC010000260.1 GCA_023253875.1 Candidatus Kapaibacterium sp. | reverse complement strand
AATGAGATTAACTGAAATGAGGTATTTGATTGATGCATCACAAAAGATAGAAGTCGGAATCGTTCAGCCAAATATTAATCCATGGAATAAGTGGTCTAGCGAAGTCGCAAATCAAATCAATCTTCATAAGGAAACTATCATATCTTCTAAACTTGCATCACCTGATATATGGATTTGGAGTGAAACAGCAATTCCATTCATGAATATTGCATTGAATATTAGTAATGACTTTTCATATCTAAAAAGTATCATTGGTAAGACGCCGGTATTGACCGGGTATGCTCTTTTGGAGATCATAGATAATCCAATGAAAGAACCTCTGTCAAAACCCTTTAGACTCATTCCTGGTTCATATTATGTTGCATATAATGCTGCTGCATTAGTACAAGAACAACCAATTCAAATACACAAAAAGATGCGCCTTACTCCTTTTGGAGAAGGTGTTCCATTTTCTCAGGATATTCCTTGGTTAGGCGAATTATTGCAATGGGGTGTTGGTATTTCAGGTTGGAAAAAAGGTGAAATACAAAAACCGTTGAATCTCTTTGATCATGAAAAACAAAAAGCATCCATAGGTACTGTGATTTGCATTGAATCCATTTATCCCGGATTTGTGAGAAAGTATATTGATTCCGGAGCAACAATGCTTGCTGTTATCACCAATGATGCATGGTTTGACAATACTCCGGGTCCGATGCAACATTTTGCCATTTCGCAAATGCGAGCAATTGAAACCAGAAGAGCAATTGCTCGATGTGGAAATACCGGAGTGTCAGGAATTATAATGCCAGATGGAAGTGTTTCTACGATTGCTCCTGTTCAGACAAGGATTGCTATCTCCGGATCTGTACCGCAATTGAGTTATGTGTCAATGTATGCTGCCATTGGAGATCTATTACCGATGATATCAACGCTATGTTCATTCTTGTTCATTTTTTATGCGGGTTATATCGGTATTTCTTTGCGGAGTAAAGAATGAATATTGGCATTATGGGTGGCACTTTCAATCCTGTCCATTCGGGTCATATAGCATTTCTCCATGCTTTCATACACCAAATTGCATTGGATATTTGTTATGTGATTCCTGCTAGAAGATCACCATTTCGAATGAATGAACCTTTGGCAGAAGATATTCATCGTTTGAATATGCTACATTTGGCTTGCGATCATATTCCGAATATAATCGTATCTGATATGGAGATTCGACGAGAGGGTTTATCGTATACAATTGATACAGTATCTGAAATTCAACATGCTTATCCTGATGCTCATATCTATTTATTAATTGGTGAGGATCAAGCACATAGATTCAAAGAATGGAAACAATGGGAAGATTTACTTTCAAGCGTTCATTTATGCATAGTGCAAAGAACACTTGATGCAAATGTGCAATTATTGATTCATGAATTAATTCATGGAACACATGCCAATCCTCCGATTATCATTAATACCCCTTTATTTCATGTTTCTTCTACACTGATTCGAGAGTCTGTAGTTCAAGGAAGGAGTATTGAAGGACTTGTTCCTGAATCTGTTGAGAAATATATCGTTCAACATCAATTGTACGCATCTTTATGAAACCGTTGGCTATTGTCTTGATGAGTGGTGGAATGGATTCCACTGTTTGTGCTTCATGGGCTCTTCAACAAGGCTTTGAAGTATGCGCATTACATGTTCATTATGGACAGAAAACACAAGAAAGAGAAGCCCAAGCATTCAATGAAATCTGTGCTGTGTTTCGAATTGACAAGATACTAGATATTGATATATCACATTTGGCTGCAATTGGCGGAAGTAGTTTGACTGATTCTACAATTGATATTACAAAAGCAAATCTGGAGAGTTCTGAAATTCCTACAAGTTATGTACCATTCAGGAATGCAAATTTATTGTCAATAGCAGTTAGTTGGGCTGAAGTGATCGGTGCTCAAACAATCATTATCGGCGCTGTGGAAGAAGATGGTAGTGGTTATCCTGATTGCAGAAGAATATTCTTTGATGCTTTTGAAGCCATGATTCAATTGGGCACAAAGCCAGGTTCTCATATTCAGATTCAAACTCCATTGATTGCATCGGATAAAGCAGAAATCGTCACATTGGGTATGGAGCTTAAAGCACCACTTGAATTGACGTGGAGTTGTTATTCAAGTAGTGAAAAAGCATGTGGAGTTTGTGATTCTTGCGCTCTTCGTTTACGAGGATTTGCCAAAGCAGGATATGAAGATCCAATTGAATATGACCAAAGACCTGACTACATATGAAAATGGCCGCAATGAGCGGCCATTTTTTTTATTGCTTCAGAAAAGGTATTGTTTGTCGTCCGGATGAAGTCTGGACAGAAATCATATAATGACCTGAATTCAACATTGCGTATAATCCAAGGAAGTTCACACTGTGTATACCTTCATTCAATACTCCCAATGGTTGTGTGAATAGTGTGCGACCCATCATGTCTATGATTTCATAAGTAACTTCAGAAGAAGTCTGCAATGAAAACTGAAACATGGAATATTCTTGTATTGGGTTTGGAAATACTTGTAATGCTCTTAGTTCTTGAATGTCATCAATGTTCGTAGATGCAGCAACAGTGATTTGTATCGGGGCCATGAAATTCCATTCATCTCCACTGTCTCCGCCATTCCTGTTCACTGCATTACCTGTTGCCATCAAGTAATAGACTCCTTCTTGAGTGGGGGCTGTCCATGAGAATGAAAACTCGGCTTTGCCATTTGTC
>JALRFC010000025.1:4610-11785 GCA_023253875.1 Candidatus Kapaibacterium sp. | reverse complement strand
CTTCTTAACATTGGTTTTCCTTTTTGCTAAGCTGTCTTTTTGAAATTGTCTGGATATCTCCAGGAGGAAAAAACATCATGCGTACTTTTACTTATTTAAATAATACAAATGCTTCTGCACTTGATAAACTCACATTACTCGCCCCTGTATCAAAAACACAACGTAAATTCATCCCATTGATCTCAACCATAATATAATACACCCCATTTTCTTCTTCCATGGGTATAATTGCTATTTGTCTGTCTCTGCTGACTCGTGGATCAAACTCCTCAGAAGGCAATTCCTGCATATCATAAAACAATTCCCTTCTTGATTTTTCTTCATTGCTCATAGTATCAGCGCCCGCAATTTCTCTGTCAATATCATTAAACATATCTGCTTGTGGTTCTTCATCATGACATGAAGTTAATATGCATGTAGATATGCCTATGCTAGACAGTAAAAACACTATTTGTGACAATGTTTTATTCATGAGATATATGGAATGATCTGGTAAGCGTATGAATAATGTAAGTGTTTAGTTTGTTTAGGGAAATGATTTACTCTATTTAAACATTCGCGACTTATTCTTTGATTTCATCTCAACTGTTTCATCTGAAATGCTCATTGAGTCAATTTGATAAACATTGGTATCTGTCGATCCTGTGGTTGGAGTCGTGGAATTTGGTGTAACAGTATTACCGGAATAATAGGAGTCAGTTGCATAGAGGAGTAAAGCAAAGCTTGCAAAGAAAACAGGTATTGTTCTGATATACTTTCTTCGAACTTGAAACTCATTCTTATCTTTCAATTCTTCATATTCATCAAAGTATTGCACTTTTGGGATTGGGAATGGATCTTTTCCATAATCATTATCACCCATTGTCCCACGTTTGAAGTAAATGATTGGATTGATCAAGCCAAAGAATCCTGTCATATTGCAATCATGCGCCCTTTTAATTGCCTGTATATTCATGGCAAAACCAAAAAACAAATAAGTCAGCCATTGGAAGGTATACATTCCATCATACTGAATACCATTCAATGCATAGGTGAATAATGGCTTCTCACCCTCCATCAACATCTCAAGTATGAGATTTGTGAATAATGAGAATGATCCAATCACCAAGACACGCTCCCAATACATGAGGAGCGTAATTCTTCCCTTTCCATTCAATAAATGCACTTCCTCATTCGCAGAATTACCGGGTTTATATGAATATAGATCTGATGCTTTTGACATTCGATTATGTGGCAATAAGTTTCAAGGACATAATTATTTGAATTCTCTATTGACAATCACTACTGCTTCATTATCTTTTAGAATACTCTTTAAAAGTGAATCACTTTTCACTTTTACAATCTGACTTGATGAAACACTATCGACCAAAACTAATGTTCTCAAATGAATACTATCAGTTCTACCTTCGATTTTGGAATCATTCGAATCCACATAATTTTTTATCGATGATATTTTTTCATCGTTAATTGAATAAGGCGTTGGGAATATAAACGGATAAGTGATATAGACCATCAATGTTATTACAAGAACGATTGAAGCAATTTTCCATATCATCACTTCTTTTGAGAGATCATCCAGTTTTCTTGATATTCCCCTTCTGGTTTGTTGTATATCATCTTTGAGAATGGTGAGTTCAGAGTGAAGGTCTCTTAAATCTGAAGAACCAACTCTTTTTGAACCCGTTTTTTCATCGGTATATTGTTGATATGCATTGCCAACTTTATGAAAAACAGGGAATTTTATTTCTCCCCATTTTTGATATGCTCTTTTGAGATGATTGAAGTCTTCGGTGATATAAATTTTATTTGAATCAGTTGACATTCGACCGATTTCAATGGATCCTTCCATCAGGTCTGGAACATAGAAAGCGGAAATATCATTTCTTTGAAGACTAGGAATATCCGGTGATACATTAATCTTCTCGAAATAACTCGGATCATTACCTTGCGTATGTTCAGAAATACCTTTCCATAACTTCTTTGCATCCTCAAGAAAATCACTTTTATTGAATTTCAAACCGGAAAGACTCAAGGTGGCGAATTTCTCTTTTGCAGATTTTAGCAATCGAAGATTATAGTCTGTTATTTGCACATCACCATCAGAAAGAATGGCAACGCCATATGTACTTCCTGACAAACGATCGCCGGCAAATGCTTGGGCACAGGAATATTGTTTCAATAGCGAGTATGCTTTACCCTTGCTGGTTTTAAACACATATTTGGCAATAATATCTTTATTATCCGGCTCATCAACAGAAAATACCAATGATTCCAACTGATCAAAATGTTTGATGATCACATTAAAATCAGGTATTAGTCCATTCTTGTCAAAAGCATAAAACGTGAAATCTTGTGATTTCCCAAAGAAGAGAAAATAAGTATTCATAGTTTACCCAAAAATTCGTTCCCACCATGATTTAGCATCTAAATCTTTCTGTGTGCAAATCTGATACAATGCCTTCCAAAATCGTGAAGGATAATCATAATTGATGCGTACAATTTCTTGTACATTCACGCCATTGACATTACTTACAAGTAGTTTACCAACTGAGTATTGTCCCCACACAACAGCCGTATTCTTGACTGCCGCATAGATGGAAGGTCTTTTTTCACGAATGAAATCCTCCACATTCAAGTCTTCATCAGGGTTTTTGTCCCATTGAGAAACAACGATGAAAAAACGAGAATTTTTCAGAATATGTGGTTGATTCTGTTTGATATAATTCAAAAAATCATAATGTAAAGCATCTTCCCTATTATGCGCATCACGCTGATTTTCATTATCCATCTTGGCTGGTTCAAAAGGTGTAATCAATGTGAAAATGATTGGAGAGTCATCCACTTTCAAACCATTGAATACAGCATTGATTTTTTCAGTGAAAGCGGAGTTTTCACTTGTCTTGATTTTTTTTAAATCTTCACCTGCCAAATCAAGAAAAGCAAGTTTCAGGAGTGGCAATTTTGGTTTTGCCGGCTCAATTGTGATTCCGATTAAATCCATTGTACCTGTTTGCGTACTGTCATAGAGCTTACCTGAATCAAAATAATTGATCATGCTATCAACAGCTTTTCTCCCTTTATCGAATGGAAAATCATTTTCCAGAAATGTTCTGAATAATACATCATCCCCTTTTCTTGCATAATACATCAGAGAAGACAGAAAGAGTGATTTACCTGCTTGCGGAAAGCCAACAGGAATGATCAATGTTCGATTCTGGGCCGAAAACTCAGTAAATTCTCTTGATATCTGATGAAGAGTCAAGTTCTCAAGGAAATCGGTTGTCGGATACTCCACCTGACTTTCATTAACAATTTCACTACTTGTTTTTAGCGGTGTTTTTTCTTCTTCGCTATCATCCGAATCAATACGGATATTTATTTCATCCATTATTCAATTCCATCATAATTCAGTTTAAAATGTTCCCGGTTTCATAGTTCTTCTTGGACCTATTTCCATGTCATTTTTTCGCAATAAATAGTATATCGCCATTGGTACAATGAGATCCACGAATAGACATAGCGAGATAACCCACCAAGTGCTTATATCAGAGAATCGCTCCGAAATAGTTTCAAATGTGTGTTTCACTTGTCCAAGAAATTGTGCTTTTGGAATCGGATCCTCTTTACTGTTCAATAATTTGAATACGGGTGTACCCATCCCACTATTGATTTGAGCAACAGCGCTGTCAATACCCTTTACAGCCTTTTTCATTATTTGTATTTGGGGATGTGACTTTACTTTATCCAAATCAATATCTCTTTGGTCTTGTTGAATCAAACCAAGTTTTGGAGATATTTCTTTGCTCAATGTTTCAAGATGAGTGATACCACCATTGACCAAGTCAAATTTTGATGCTGCAAGTCCCGAACCACTTTTCTCAATTCCTCTAATGATATTCTCCATAGCACTGAGGAGTTTTTTTGCGGCCGCTTCATTAGCTTTTTGATTTTTGGTGAGTCCAATTCCTACATCAGCATCAACATTGGTATATTTTCTGGCTATATAATTGAACTTCCTGATGTCTTCTTTTGCTTTGGGTCCTTTCCCATTGATTTTCGAAATCTCATCATAGACCGAGCTTGCCAATGTCCTTAAATCATTCAAATCTCTCGATGTTTTATCACTAGGCTTTTTTAATGCTATTGCTTGATTTTTATATGTCTGCAATACGCTGTCCAACATGCCTGCTTCTTCAATCACAAGATTTCTACCTTGATATGCCGGATAGAAATAGTTGAGATTAGAAACAAAGAACACAAAACCACACAGAATGTAGAAATAGAGTGCTTCCTTTTTCCCATTGACTGCATACCAATATGTAATAAGCAATAACAATAATACAATCAATGCCACTGCAAGACTACCATATTCGGATCCAAACACATTCATCTGTTTTAGACCCAGATGTGTATGCCAAAAACCCACTACAAATACTATGAAGCTTAATAACCATGCTCCATTCCTGACACCCGGAGGAATCTTTACTTTCTTTGTCATTATACACCTTTAATTTCGCTATATCAACTTATATTTTATTTCCCGCTTTTTCTAGGTTTACTCCTTTTAAACAAACCCATATCTTAGCTTCCCGACATACTGCTTATTTTCATATGAACATAAATTTACTTCTTCGTGATTGGATATTCAAAATATGGTTAATGAAGTTATTCACAGTAGAAATAATGGCTTTTCTTTACAAATTACACCTTATTAGTGTGTCTATTTTTTCAATCGTAATTTGAGTTTATAACTTTGAGTTTGATATGTCAACAAAAACTAAGAATGATTGTACTGCTTCAAAACTTCTAATGATCAGACCCCATAGTTTTGGATATAATGAAGAAACATCTTCCTCCAATGCTTTTCAAATGAGTAATGTTAATCTTGACGCACATGATATTTCTCAAATAGCGATAAAGGAATTCGATGATTTAATTCATGTGCTTCGTAATCATGAAATTGAAGTCATTGTATATGAGGACACGGACCATCCACATACACCAGATGCCGTCTTCCCGAATAATTGGATTAGTTTTCATGAAGATGGAACTATGATTCTATATCCAATGCAGGCCAAGAATAGAAGATTGGAAAGAAGAAAGGATATTATTGATTTCTTGCAGGCAACCTATCATTTTAAATCCATTCATGATCTGTCACATTATGAATCTAAAGGAAAGTTCTTAGAGGGAACCGGAAGCATTGTATTTGATCATGAGCATAAGATTGCCTATGCTGCACTTTCAATAAGAACTGACAAAGATGTATTTCATGAATGTTGTGATATACTGGGATATCAGCCAATTTCATTTAGGGCATATCATGAAAATGGATTGCCTGTTTATCACACGAATGTTCTCATGCATATAAATCCATTTGTGTCAGCTATATGTCTAGACATGATATATCCTGATGATAGATCCATTGTTCTTGATGCCCTTTCAAGAAGCCGACATAGGCCTATAGTATTGAGTGAACAACAAGTCAATAATTTTGCAGGTAATATGTTGGTTGTTCTGAATACTGTTGGAATTCCATTTCTCATCGGATCAAAGAAGGGATTTGCATCACTCACAAAGGAACAAGTGAAGCAAATCCCCATTGATATCATTCAATTTGACATACCAATAATTGAGTCTATTGGAGGTGGTAGTGCCAGATGCATGATGGCTGAAATCCATACATCGCATTTCATTTAACAGCCTTGGTACTTTCTGGATATATATGTTTACCGCCTAAGAATACTCCATGAATATATGGAAGTCCATAATGAGTAGTATGATATACCCTAAATCCGATGTGAGTAATATGCTCATTTAGGAGAAATGCATTATGCTTTGGACTATTAATCCATGATTGTAAAAAATTCTTAGGAAGATTCTTTAGTTTCACTGCATTACCTGCAGAATAGATTGGCTTAGATTTCTCATATTCTATTGATAATAACCTATAGATATATCTTTTCAATTTCTCCCAAAATGTTTTCCGTGGATAGTCAGTATAAATGGGAAACTCCGCAACTACAGTCATGTTTTCCCCTTGTACCTTCATAGACTCTGTTGATTCGTCAAATATCATTGCCATTCTTTGGAATTTGAAATGCTGATTTCTACCATCCGGACAAATTGAAAATGAGTCTAATCGCTGAAAACAATCATCAATCCCTGCTGAAACTATCCTCAATCTCTCAAAGGCAAAAGAATCTAATTGCATGTCATATTGCAGAGCGGTCATACCTTTTTCTGCTCTATATGCATTGAATAATGTCATAAACTCTCGTGAAAGTGAATCTTGTGAAAGTACTGTCTCACATGTCAACAAGAACAATACGATATACTGTTTCATATTTCCCCCTATAATATGGTTATTCTACGATAAAAATAACTTATACTACTTTTGAGCCAATGATGAACTAAGCTCACTATTATCAAGAAAAAACAATAATTGTTTTCTCATGAATGCATATTCATGTAGATGATTTGGGTTGATTGTTATGACTTTTTTGCTTTTACTCTTATGCTCTTTAAAGATATGGATCAAATATCCGGTAAAGCTCATTTCGATATACTCCTTTTCAGCAACGAAATACATTCTTGGAATCACTCTTGTCTGCTTGAGTATATAGTTAGCACGAGCATCAATATCTGTATGTATGGTATCACTTCCATTATAATGAGCTTCATTCATTGCAAATAATGGCATACTATTGCCAATGAAATTATCAAGATACTTTCTAAATACAGGATGCTTTGCAATGATTTCTTCAAGTGTATTTGGAAGAGTTTTCCTTCCTAAAGTAAAATCCGAAATAGTTCTGAGGTCATATACAGCATTATCAGACTTTCTTCTCTCCCCAATCTCATATGGATGATAAAAGAAATAGGCATTATTAACCCGCTTGATATTCGTGATTGTATTCTCTTCGGTATTTTTGAGTCCCATTGCTGAACCATGGGTTGGATCAATGAGACCATATTTACCATTGACTCGAACCATCACCCAAGCATGAAGATAGGTACTCTTCTCTATATCTTCACTTAACTCAGCGGTTTTACCTGTAACATAGTAAGCAGGAATTCCTACGTGATTACACGCTTCTACCATGATATTTGAATATGCCACACATACACCCATTTTTGTGCGCAATGCATGTTCTGCACTTTGACTAGGTCTT
>JALRFC010000025.1:0-4600 GCA_023253875.1 Candidatus Kapaibacterium sp. | reverse complement strand
CATAAACACAGTCAAAATCATAACTCAATCCTGTTGGTGATGCAAACCATACATAGAGAGCTCTGATGAATTCGATATCGTTCTTTGTAATGGTCTTGATATACTTGGCCAGATCTTTTACAGTATTCGTATGTTGAATCGGGATATTCATTGCTTTTCTGTCAATATCTTCAAAGTCAACATATTCATAAGTGATTCTATTCACTGACTGAGCTGCTGATTCATTGAGCAATGTAGATTGCACTACCATCATGAGTAAAAGGATATTCATGATATAAGCTGTTTTATTGAGTTGATTATTCATAAAGCCCCCATTTTTTAACGTTTTCATTTTATACACTCTGTATGACTTTGTTCATAATTTATTATTGTTCATGCAATATTATTTTACTATTTATGTCAATAAAGAAAAACTTATTAGGGGCCACACCATGAATCACTACTTCATATTCATCCTTTTTATTGCATTTTTTGGATATAGTGCATGTAATGATCAGTCGTTCAATAAAAAGAACGATGAGTCTCAAATTCGTTTGGATTCACTTCAAAAGGTATGGAACAACAATATCAACGAGGATTCACTTGATTGGGTCGAATCAGGAGGAGAGAATGCGGATGAGAAGGATGAATTGACAAAGCATCCTTTTTTTGGATTCTATAGTAACAAGAAAGTTAATTTCATACCCATAGCATGTACTTCAGATTTTGCGTATTCTAGATCTCATAGTATAGATTCCATACTTTCATACATGAGCTGTATAAAAGATAAACCGGGCAGAGTCAGTCTTTTGAGAAGAGCTCTAATTATAGCAAAGTATCACCAATCAAGACTTGAAGATAGTCTTAGATTCCTTACCGATTCTCAGCTATTGCGAATGATTTCTTATGCATATCATCAAGATATACCTAGTGATGCATTGGAGTCTAATGGTCCTGAATTTGACAGTCTGTATCAGACTATCTATACTTTGATTACTAAAAGTGAGTCGAAGGCTGTCGTACTTAAATTCATCAATGATTCGATATTCAATTATTACTATATGAGAGTGGAATTTAGTTTGCCAACAAAGAATATTCTCATGCTAAATTATAATGCAGCCGGAATGGCTGGTTCTGCGGAAAAACGCTATTTCCTAAAGCAAGGAAATAATTACAAAGAATTGAATTTACATTCTATTATTTCCATCGTAGATAAAAAGATGACTAAGATTGCAAAGGAAGATGCTTCTGCTGATACTGACAGATTTGAGGGACTATTCACTTGGAATGAGAAGAAGGGGATGCATCAATTGGAACTATTTGTACATGTCAGTTCAGGAGCAAGTTGCTGCCCGCCATACATTGTACAATTGTATACGAAAGACTTCAAGACCATTGAGCCGGGTTCATTGAAATATGCAACAACTGAGCATTTTTCAGATAGTACAATAAAGCCTGTGTGGAAAAACATACGATGATATCAATGGTTTTTAATAAGTCTTATGGCCACTCCATTTGCCGGATTGGAAGACACCATATACAATTCCTTTTCATCTGACAATTGTGCGTAAACAGGTATATATCCTCTTCCCTTTTCAGGCTCTTCCGATGTCCAGAACACACCAATTTTCTCAATACCTTTAAACTTTCCATTTCCAAATCGATTGCCGGCATATGTCAATGGAATAAAATAAGTGGTATTGCATTCAAACTCTCGCTTATGACGACTTGAAGGATATGAAGCAAAAGCATTACCATAATCAAAATCTTTCGATACAAGGGTATTCAATACATGATGAATTTTCATGACATACTGTATTTCTTCATAGGAAGGCAAATGCCAGCCATCTGGTATAATCCCTCTATTATCCTTTATTACATACCAATTGTAAAAGATTTCATTTGATCCATCATCTGAATAGCACCATGCCGGCTGTTTGTTTTTTCCTGCATCCTCCCATTCCTTTGCAGATTGTGCCTGAGGTATGAAATCTCCATTATTAAAATGAGTAACATGTAAATTCTGATTCATCCATATTTGTTCACCAATTATAAAAGTATTAGACTTATCATTAACAAGTACATGTTCGAAGGAAGCTTTTTTGCAACCAAGGGTACAAATGACCAGTAATATCATCAAACAGATTAGCTTATAGTTGTTCATCTCTTTCCTCCTGATTGATTGTACAATAATGTCGAAATTCTAATATTAACATTCTGAAAGTAGGCTTTCCCTAATTGCATTTTGCCTTTTCTATTTCCATAAGGTTTCATTGCAAATCTGTATATGGTTCCATTGGACTCAGTTTCAACAATAACTGAATCACATATAATTCGATCAAAAGAGCGTAATTCGACAATCATTGATACATACAGTTTTTTACATTGCAAAGAATGCGACTGTAGATTATAATGTTTAATCAGACGATCAATTGAATTTGGATCTACACTTTTAGTGGAATGTACGATAAGCAATGTCTTAAATATTGAAAGCATTCTACCATTCAGAGGTATTTGATGTGTAAGACTTTTCTTATTCATCTCTGCATAAACATTTATAAATCTTGCAAAGACTGAATCAGCTTTATCATGTCTAAATACTATCGTTTCAGCCGAAGCAGTTGATAAGAAAACACAGAAGAGTAGAATGGAATAAACTGCGAACATGATGTTCACCCCCTAAAATAATTTTAACTTTAATTGAACCCTGAGAAATTGAGCTAACTTTAACGTTATCACTCTAATTTTATTGACACTGGAACAAGATTAACTCAATCGCTATTTGTATAATTATTTACTTTCTATCTGTTCTTCAAGAGCATCTGGCAAATCTCTAAGGAAATTATATCCTGTGCTTTTTTCGATTGCATTGATTGTTGTTGTATAGAGTTCCCAAGAATTATTGGACTTATCATATTGTCCATTATTCATCATTACCGCAATAACTTTTGTAGATGATGATATATCTTTTGGTTTTTGCCCCTTATCCAATATCACCACAATTTTCCAACAGGAATCCGGGACTGCCACTTTTCCATTCAGTCTTTGTGGTTGTTTCGAATAGACACCACCAGCGATGACATATAATTCCTTCCCTTCTGCTTTGCATAATCGTTCACATTCATACTCTAGAGATAGCCACGTTTGTTGATTTAATTTTGGGGTTTGAGGTACAATATTGCTCATGAGAAAAGTTGACCGATTATCTTCCTCACTTGCAGTTCTTTCTTCAGATCGTACCATATGTCCACGATCATACCCTGACTTCGTATAATCATCGTGAGTAATCAAAGGAAAAGAAGAAGGGAGTGATGTATCCGCAATAAACTTCCCTGATCTACGAGGCACATCGCCATACCATGATGCATTCAGTTGCCATGCAACCCAATTGGGAACATTCAATAAGTGATTATAACTAAGGATATATTGTCTTCTTTGAATCAGATGGTCATCCGATTTATCAGAATCTACCGGCAATCCCCATGGAGAATGAACTGCTATTGGATTCTGTACTCGACTCTGTCCAAATGTAACTGCAGAAATGAGAATAGACAACATGTAAACATAATATCTCATCATTCACTCTTCATAAAGACTGAGGAATACGTATGTATTCCATTCCCAATGATGAGAGAATATGCACCTTGTGGAAGATATCGTATATCGATTTGATGACGTATCATTCCATCTGCATCAACAGGTAACTCTACATTATCATTCGTGATGATTCTACCCATAAAGTCAATGATTTGAATTTCATAGTGCTTTGAAACCATTCCAGGGAAAACAATTCCGAGTTGATTGCTCACCGGATTTGGTGAAATAACTAGTGTAGTTGATTCTACTTGTTCTTGAACTGACACAAAGTTCTTGGATTCAATCATTTCTTGAATCTCTTTCGGAACATCACTCAAGAAATCATATCCTGTTTTTTCTTCAATGGCATTGACCGTTGTGGAATATAATTTCCAGTCTGTAGTGCCGGATGTATAAACTTCATTCTTCATCAATACCGCAATCACTTTTGTGGCAGGTGTTATGTCGGAGACTCTCTGACCACTATCCAATATCACCACAATTTTCCAATATGAATCAGGAACTGAAACAACAGTATTCAGTCGTTTGGGATTCGCTCCAAAGATTCCACCTGCAATGATGAATAATTCTTTGTTTTGATCTTTGCATAATCTCTCACATTCAAATTCAAGTGAAAGCCAAGTCTGCTGATTCAATGTTGGGGTCTGAGGCATGATATTCGTGAGAAGGAATGTCGATTTATTATCCTCAGCCGTTGCAGTTCTCTCTTCGGAACGAACCATATGCCCACGATCATAGCCTGAATTTGTATAATCAGTATGCTTCACTTTATAAAATTCAGCGGGTAAACTCGTGTCCTGAATAAAATTCCCTGAATAGCGGGGAACTCCGCCGAACCAACCTCGATGCAAATTCCATGAAACCCAATTGGGTACATTGAGTTCACTATTATAACTCAAAGCATATTGAGGTCTGATGATTAAATAATCATTCGAAGCATTATTGTCAAGGGGAATTCCTAATTCCACATGAATGCTTTCATTATGAATCAATTGTGCTTTTTGTTCATGTATTGAACAGAGAA
>JALRFC010000259.1 GCA_023253875.1 Candidatus Kapaibacterium sp. | reverse complement strand
TGCTTTGACTGCTCTTTGATGTGATTCCAAAGCAAAAGCATCTTGAGCTTCGCGAGAAATACCGAATTTCTCCACGAGATTTTCCGCAGTTTCACCCATGGATTCGAGTGGGAACATTTGTGCCATCGCAGGATTTGGATAACGCCAGCCAAGTGCGGTATCATATGCAGTTAGATTTCCGAATAATGCAGATCCTGTTGCATTTTTTGGGAAAGAATAGGGCGCGCGGGACATAGATTCCACACCGCCAACAATCATAATGTGTGCCTCTCCTGACTTAATGGCTCTCGCGCCTTGTATGATTGCTTCAAGCGAAGAAGCGCAGAGTCTATTTACTGTCACTCCCGGCACGGAATGCGGAAGCCCAGCCAGCAATGCCGACATTCTGGCTACATTTCTATTATCTTCGCCGGCCTGATTGGCACAACCGAAAATCACATCATCTATTGCATCGGGATTGATGCTGGTTGCATTCACGACTGCTTTGATAACATGAGCACCTAGATCATCGGGTCTGATGGATGACAAAGCCCCGCCATATTTTCCTACAGGCGTTCTCAATGGTTCTATGATATAGACTTCTTGCATGATATTAACTCCGATTAGGGTACTTCATCTATTCCGCCGGGATGCAATGGATGACATTTCCCGATGCGTTTTATGGCTAACCATGAACCTTTCAATGCTCCATACTTCTCAATTGCCTGCATCGCATAGACAGAACAAGTTGGATGAAAACGACAATTATTCCCCAAATACGGAGAAATTGCTTTTCTATAGAAGGATAAAAATAAGAGCAAAAAGGACTTCACGGCATCATTTCCTGCTTTCCACTAAAATACTGCATTGCTTGTTTCAATACATCGTCAACTTGAGGTTTGATTTCCCTTGTGGTAGCTTCCGAATGATGTTTCATTGGTTTTTGCCAGACAAAAGCTAATGTCATGAATGGCACTATGGGATTTGCCTTGACAAATGATCGTACGGATTCTCTGACAATTCTTTTTATACGATTGCGGGTAACTGCGAGCGGGACTTGTTTTTTTCGGACTGCACAAATGATGAAGAGGTCTTGATGTCCGCCTTGAGGTGCATCAGGTTCATTGGCATGTTTTCTCGTTCTGCAATGCACAACCAAAGAATCGGATGCACATTTCTTTCCTCGACGAAATGCCGTGGTGATTTGACTTCTTCCTTTGAGTGCTCGGATATTCATAGAAAACAAAAAGGGCCTCAAGGGCCCTCAATAATAGTCTATTTCAGGAATATCAACCTGAAACGGTCAAACGATGACGACCTTTTGCTCTTCTTCTCGAAAGAACTTTACGGCCATTTTTTGTTTTCATGCGCGCACGAAAACCATGCACATTTTTGCGCTTGCGTTTGCTTGGTTGATAGGTTCTTTTCATTGTATTATGCCGAATAAATCATTATCAAAGAGTTACGAAAGTACAAACTTGACTTGTAAAGCACAAATGTTTTTTCGCATTCCATATCATGCAATACAGGTTTGTGAGGCTATTTCTTTCAGACCTAGCACTTTTTCAGCAATACCTTTTGCATCGAGCTTGAGTTCCGCCAATAATTCTTCTTGGGTGCCATGATCTATGAATACATCAGGAATGCCATGCATGATGATCTGACCTTTATAATGGGTTTCGATGGCGAATTCAGCGACTGCACTGCCAAAACCACCTTGGATTTGTCCATCTTCGATGGTCATGACAATATCGTGATTGGCGAATAATTCAGCAAAGAGTTCGGTATCAAGTGGTTTGACAAATCGAGCATTGACTACTGTAGCATGAATTCCCTGCTCTTCCAATAATGTGGATGCCTTCATGCATTCATGTACCATTTTCCCGATACCGACTAGGGCGATGTGTTGACCCGACTTAAGAATTTCACCTTTTCCGAGTGGAATACTCTTTGGTTCGGAGAGTTCTATGCCGATACCATTTCCACGAGGATAGCGTATCGCTGAAGGACCATTGGAATAATCATTGACTGCGGAATACAGCATATCACGCAATTCTTGCTCATCTTTCGGTGCCATGACGATCATGCCCTGAATCAAGCGAAGATAGCCAAGATCCAAGACGCCATGATGCGTGGGTCCATCTGCCCCGACCAATCCGGAGCGATCGAGAGCAAATACCACATGCAAATGTTGAAGAGCACAATCATGTACGATATTATCAAAAGCTCTTTGCAAGAATGATGAGTAAATCGCGCACACTGGCACTATTCCCTCGCAAGCCAATCCGGCCGCAAATGTCACAGCATGACTTTCCGCTATACCAACATCAATCACACGTTCCGGGTATGTTTTTGCGAGTATATCCAGACCGGTGCCATCAGGCATTGCGGCTGTTATACCAACGATGCGCTTATCTTTCGCACATAATTCGGTCATTGTTTCGCCGAATACTTTCTGATAAGAAGGAGGCGCGGGTTTTGCGGGAGCCGCAGAAGGAAATGATTTTCCGGTGATTTTGTCTACCTTCCCTATTGCATGCAAGAATTGCTTGTCTTGCTCGGCAGGTGCATATCCTTTCCCTTTTTGGGTAATCACATGCAATAATGTTGGACCTTTGGCATTTTTCAAATTACCGAGCATGGTCACTAGATTATTGACATTATGTCCATTGATCGGTCCAAAATAATTAAAACCCAAAGCTTCGAAAAGCATGCCCGGTGTAAGCAGGGCTTTGAGTCCATTATCCACTTGATGGG
>JALRFC010000258.1 GCA_023253875.1 Candidatus Kapaibacterium sp. | reverse complement strand
ATATGCTGATACTGCATTCAAGATTCTCGGCATCATGCCGAATACTTCAAAGCGAGGTCCGACAGGTTCAGCCAATAGCATGCGACCACCCGCGATTTCAATCATGAATATTGATGGCGACACAAATCCCGATATCATTTTTGGTGATACCGATGGTGATGTGATCTATTATGAATATCAGAATTCGGATTTCACTTTGCGACAAATCATCGAATCCGATGAATCAGGTGCCACGGAATTCACGCGCGCGGGCGATCTTGATGGTGATGGAATTTCCGAAGTGATTGTAGGAAGATATCGCACTCCTGAATTGAATGAGCAAAGAGAATATGATGCGCCTTTGTGGTCGCTGACGGTGCATAAAGTCTTGCAAGACACATTACAAGCCATTTATAGGGAATTGCTCTATGGCGCGCGCGTCGGACTCGAATATCGCAATGGAATCAGCATGGGTAATCTTGATGATAAGCCCGGCGAGGAAATTATTCTGTGTGCATTCCCGAATGCCTATGTATTTGGTTTTGAAAACAATACACTCATCAATCGCTTTCATTATCCGCAATGTTTTTCGAATAGTGCGGTGATTGGTGATATTGATGACAATGGAAGAAATGAATTCGGTTTCGGCGATGGCAATGCAATTCGTTTTTTTGAAATGCAGTCCGATGATGGAAGTGATATTCCGCGAGGACTCAACGCAATTTCGCTCGGCGCAAATGCAGCAAAACTCACTTGGTCCGGCAATGCGGAATCTTATGAGATTCTGGCTGTGGAGAATCCCACATTCGTGAATGACACTCTTCGCTCACTTGCTTTCACGGATTCCAATCATATTGAGATTGTATCACTCAACAATCGCACGCTCTATGAATTCTATCTGCGAGGTACCAAGGATGGAAATACAAGTGAACTTTCGATTCCTGCTTATGTCTTCACGCATGAGCGATTCGCTCCGGGAAGAATGCCAAAAGATCTCGCGATTCTGAATAATGGAAATGCGCTGAAGATTCGTTATACAGGTCCACTATCAAGCATCTATCCTGCTCCCAAAGCATTCCATTTTTCAGGAAATGAACCAATCATTCACACCGCGATTCCGGCGGGAGATTCTTCCATCATATTGACATTTTCTGAAGCTTTGAAACCCAATACGACGTACACATTGCATTGCGGAGAAATAAGTGATGCCTATGATTCGCCAACTCTTGCGGACAGCATTTCATTTATCACTGATAGCACGCTTCGCATTCAAAAGGCATTTGTGATGTCGCAGTTATATGCGAGTCCATTTTCACTAATACTCACCTATTCCGAACCCGTGAATATGCAGCAAGCAATAGATAAGAATTCCTATATCCTTGAGCCGGTGGGTGAGATCATCTCCATTGACAGCTTGAGCGATCGTTCGGTGAATCTCATCATCAATCCCGACAAGCCACTGAGATCCATTGGCAGAGAATATTATATCGGTGCAAAGCAGATTACATCACGCTTGGGTGAAGATCTCCATCCCAAAGGATCATCATTCACATTCCTTATCTCAACCTATTGGGATGATATGTTCTGTTATCCGCAACCATGGAAAACACAAGAATCTTCAATGCTCACATTTGCAGGTGTGCCCAATAATGCAACACTGATCATCAGAAGAGTAAGTGGAGAAATCATCGCCACACTCAAAGAGAATAATGGCGCGGGTGGAATCATGTGGGACGGAATACTTTCAGATGGAACTTCCATTCAAAGCGGAGTCTATCTCTATTCGATTGACATAGAAGGCAAACAACAGATGCATAAGTTTACGGTGATTCGGAAGTAGGAAAACTCTGAAATCACTGAAGATTAATTACCAACAATGCATTTGATTGATATTGTTTTCAGTGGATGTTTGATTGATATCACATATATCCCTGATGCTTGACCCGAACAATTCCAATCAATGATACCACTATTTGCAGATATCTCTTGAAAAGATATATTTTCTTTACTATTCACCAATACTCCATTCACATCATATATCTTGATTTCAAGATCTTCATAGGAATAGTGAGCATCCCACACAATATGTGACTTCACGGAATTCTTTGCGGGATTCGGCATAGGTGGATTTGCATAGAGATAACCATTCGCTTCGAATTCAGATTCTTCGACATGAGAAATCACGGGTTCAGTGAATTTTACCCAAGAAACACCAATTCCATAAGGAGAATTATTGTCGGTATAATTACAGTAAAACGTATCCTCGAACTTTTTGGGTTTAATCATTCTGCCATTTTCAGGAAGCAAATGATAGTTCCATCTTTTTTTATCAAAGAGATTTTGAGTAACAAACAATGTGTCCTGAAATGCAATGTATGCCGTATCCTTATACGAAGTTACATATACTCCATACATACCATATTGTTGATCAGTTTCACTACCCCATTGTGCAATTCTATTAAACTGCATAGTTTCTTTATCAACCACATCAAGATAAATCCCTTTTAGATAATCAGGCTTTGAATAATCATAATGTGTCAGGATCCAATAATTACGACCATTCATTGAGACATCAACAATATCACCAATTGTTTCATTAATGGGATATTCATGTATGTTCTGCCAAGTTTTTCCGGCATCATTTGTATATAAAACTTTGCTTAAAGAATCATAAACACCACAAGCATGTACCAAGTATGTATTCAATCTTGGGGAATATACATTTGTAAAAATCAAAGTAGAATCCATGATTCTTTGTACAAG
>JALRFC010000257.1:250-2748 GCA_023253875.1 Candidatus Kapaibacterium sp. | reverse complement strand
TTATTCATGAGTACGCTTGCAAAACGCATCATCATGGGTTTGATCGGAATTCCATTCATGATTTGGATGGTCTTACTCGGTTCACCCTATTTTACGGTCTTTTTTGCCATTATTGCAGTGCTCGCTTTAAGGGAATTGTATGCACTGCTTTCTGCGAAAGGCTTTGCTCCTCATGCCTTGATTGGGATGATTACGGGTTTTGTTTGGATGCTCCTCCTGGATATTGGGGGAGAGCATTCCGCATTCCTCTTATTACTCATACTTTCACTTGCGGGATTGGCCACTCTTTCTCTTGAACTCGTCAATTCTTATGAGGAGAAGCATGCTCCACCGGCCGGTTCGGTAGTATCAACACTTGGCGGGATTGTCTATGTACCTATCATGCTCTCCAATGTCATTGCATTACGTGGATTCGTACCGGAAGGACATTACATGTCATATTTTACACATATGAATATGGAGCCGGGTTCTGCATTGGTGATATTGTTGTTTATTGGTGTTTGGGCAGGTGATACTTTCGCATATTTTGGTGGGATGGCTTTCGGAAAAAGGCCACTTATGCCACATATCAGTCCAAAAAAGACAATTGAAGGAGCAATTATTGGATTCTTGGGTACGATAATGTCCATGCTTGCAGGTTCATATTTCCTCATGCCCGATTTCCCGCTTTGGTTGATGCTGATTGCTGCAATTCTACTCGGATTATTTGCTCCAATTGGTGATTTGGTTGAATCAATGATCAAAAGAGATGCACATGTAAAAGATAGTTCTGAACTCATTCCGGGGCATGGAGGTGCATTCGACAGATTTGACAGTATGCTATTTGCTGCTCCCATATTCTATGGATTCATGAAAATTATGTCTATTTGGATGTGATCAACTGCTCGCCCCATTATACCGTTTCAAGGCATAGGTGAAGAATGTTACTGATATAAATGACATGATGATGGTGACGATAACCATAATCATGAACATTTCTATGGAAGCCGAATTAAAGAGCATGGAAGAGGGAACTGATGCTATCAAAGAAAGAGGGAAAATTGTGATGAGTATTCGTCGCATCGCTGAATTATAAATGCCATCGGGTCTCATGGCAATTTGATACAATGCATAAAATATACTTTGCACACCGGAAGCATTCACAAAAAAGAAGGACATATTTCCGACAATGGTTTCAAGTGAAATCAGGATGAGTGAACCACATATCAATCCCACGAACCAGCCGATCCACTGCACAATTGATATTGATTGATCATGCATCAAATATCCAATGATGAATATGATGATGCTCACTGCAACATTCACCATGGATGCAGTATTGATAAATCTGAAATAACTCAAGAATAATGGTGAAACAGGTTTGAGTAAAAAGAAATCCAATTCTCCCGTATTGACATGTCTTGGAAAATGCCAGAAATTCGATGCAACGAGCATCATATTGAGTGAGTCTACGATGAATAATGTGCCCAAGAATAAATAGGCTTCACTTCTGGACAGTCCGGCAAATGCCGGTGTATACATGAACATCACTTCAAAGAAGCCGATTTGTACGGTACACCAGATGATGTCCACCATCACTTGCAGTGCATAGTGCAAACGGAATTCCATGTCTCTCGAAAGACAATTCTTGAAGAGTGTGATCCAAAGTCGAAATAGATGCATATCAGCGGATATCCGGTATGAATTCCTTCATTGCAAGATATAATTCCCATGTGGCTTTCACATCGCGAAGACAATATTCAGCGATGATGTCATATTTTCCTTCAGCATATAATTCACCGACTTTTGAACCATCCACGCCGGCTTCTTTTGGTGATTGCACGCCGAATGATTTTGCCACAAAATCAAAATTATATCTACGAGTGGCACCAGATTGCTGTGGATTGAAAAAGCATAATTCATCGAGCAAATCCGTATGAGAATCCCGATAACTGAATCGTGTTCCTTGCATGAGATTCATTTGTGGTTTTACTTTCAGAAGAGCCGAACGAAGCATGACAAATGGTGCATCGAAACCTCGGCCATTAAAAGTGATCAAATGAGGTGATGGGTAGATTGTCAGTAATTTCCAGAAATTCTCCAATAATTTACTTTCAGAACATAAGACCATCTTATTTCCGGATGGTAAGTCTTCTGTCCTCATTTCTCCTTCCGGAATCATCGGATCTGTCATGAATGCTCCACTTCGTACTTCAATCCAGCCATCTTCGCCCTTTTGCATGACTTTAAGTCCAAGTGTAATGATACGGCCGGTTAATGGAGAAAGAGCCATTTCATTGATTTTCTTTTCACGTAATTCTTCCGTGATTGCCCCACGAAGAAGATATTCTTGTCTTGCTTCATCGAAGGAATCAATGGGCATGCCCGCTGTTTCGATATCGTAGACGATATAGGTTTTTCCACTCATGTCGAACTCCTGAATTAATTGGCAAAGATACGCAAAATGAAACATCCTCTTTCTCGCAACTTTGTATGGAATCACCACATGGCATTGAATC
>JALRFC010000257.1:0-240 GCA_023253875.1 Candidatus Kapaibacterium sp. | reverse complement strand
TTCGTGGAGCAGCATTTACTCCGGTTCTATATTCATGAGCTCTAGGCAAACTCAAAGCCGACAATATCGTAATGAGGATGATCAGCAGATTTCAATGGAATTTGCATTTCCGCCTCATAGACTCAAGATTATGTTTGGCTTCTTTCTCTTTCTCTTTTCATTCGCCTTGATTCGCATATTTTATGTGCAGGTAATCAAAGCAGATGATATCATGAAGGGAAAAAGAAAACAGCATATGGT
>JALRFC010000256.1 GCA_023253875.1 Candidatus Kapaibacterium sp. | reverse complement strand
GTCAGTGATCCATATTCATATGGAATCGCGATTGCTCGTTTAAATTTCTCAGGACAAAAGTCAATAGCATCTATAAGGAATGGATTCATTGGTTCAATGTGTCATCCAGATGAATTACGTTGGAAACCATTTTTCTCAAATGATAAAAAAGATCTCTTGGGAATAATGAAAAGACAGGGCGGGGAGCATTTGGAATTAGCGGAAGAATTAGAGTCTAGAATAAAGAATCCAGGAGATATATTTGACACTCTACATTCAAAATACTATGCTCGATATGAACAAAAAGAACAAAATCCGGGATATACTCAATCCATGATTGGACATGTAAACAATGCATATTCTGTCATCGGTGTAACTCCTTCTGATACGAACAGAGAAAAGGAAGTTCTTCAAGTAAGAGTTCAAGATAGATCTGGTAGGATGATATCAAATATACCAGACTCTTCTTTTGTACTCTTTGATTCAACTCGTCAGATTGCTTCAATCAGACAAGCCAATACAGATAATCCTGTACCAGTTGATTTTGTGATATTGATGGATTGTTCAGGAAGCATGGGAGATGAAATCAATGAGGTTCGTGCAAATGTTTCTCTCTTTGTGCAAAGATTGAAAAGTACTGGTATTGATTATCGTTTAGGTTGCTTGCTTTTTGGAGAGTCAATGTTTGGAACACTTCAACCGACTGCGAATCTTATGGAATTTCAAAACTTTTTCCAACAAGCAGGTGCTATTGGAATGGATGAAATTACATCGACAGCAATTGAACGAGCTACTGAGTTACAATTCAGACCAAATGCGCAAAGAATTTTCATTTTGATTACTGATGAATGTGCAATTCAAACAAACGGTTCAAATACCGAAATCACTTTGCTCGAAAAGCTATGGGAAAATGGTGTGAAACTCTATTCCGTTGTCAATTCTCTTGAAAATAATGGAGCAATAATGACAAGGTTAAGTCTTGGGAAAGAGTTTAGCATTAGACAACCTTTTACCTCTATCCTCAATGAAATTGCGAAAGATGTTGCCACTACGTATGAAGTACGATTGGTACCTAAGTCAAAACCCATTCCACCAAAAATCACAATGTTAAAAGGAGTGATTAAAGGCGATGATGGTCAAATTCTTAATGGTAAGATACAGTTTAAAAATGCAAATGCGATATCATCAGACTCCATTAAATCCACTACTCAAGCATATGGTTATGTGATACAACAACAATCAATGTCAGAATTAATTATTACTGCAAATGGATATTATCCATATTCTGAATTCATTGATTTTACCTATGTGACCAAAGGTGATACTTTAGTAAAGGATATTGTACTTAGGAAAAAAGTAAAAACACTCATTGCATTATTACAGGATTCAACTGGCAATGGATTGATTGGAGATATCAATCTTAAGAATACCCAATCTGGATCTATTCAGAAAGCACTGCCTACGCTTCAAGCAGGAAGATATATGGTCAATCTGAATTCGGGTAATTATACATTGACATCAAGTATTGCTGAATACACAAGTTCGGATTATACGATTACAGATGCTCTATTTTCTCACTCTGACACAGCTTATGTAACTATACTTTGCTCGAAGAAAAAAGTAAAGATTGTTGGTACCAATGTTGATGAAAATGGCATGCCTTTACCAGGTATAATTACTGTTGAGAATATGTTGACAGGTGAAAAAATGAACAATATCACTACAAATTCACGTGGGGAATTTGAAGTTGATGTACAACCGGGATTAGCGTATAGATTTACTTCTAATAAACAAGACTATATCCCTCAATCAATCGAAGTGCCATCAGTGAATACAAAACCCGGCGATATCGTAACAGTGAATTTACAGATGATCGGAATACAAAAAGCCATTGCTGATGGAATGACATTTTCTTTAAAAAATATATTCTTCGATTCCAATAAGTCTGACATTAAATCCGAAAGCGAACAAGAGTTGATAAAGTTGTTAAAATTCTTAAATGATAATCCTTCAGTTTGTCTTGAAATCGGTGCTCATACAGATGCTGTTGGAAAAGATGCAGACAATTTAACTTTATCACAAAAAAGAGCAGAATCAGTGGTTGCTTATTTGCAAACAAATGGAATAAAGATGCAACGCCTAAAAGCAAAAGGGTACGGTGAGACAAAACCCAAGGCATCGAATGATGATGAATCGGGTAGATTGCTGAATCGAAGAGTTGAATTTGCATTGCTGAATTGTAATTGACTCCCTAAAAAATCAGTAAATTTGTACTGATTCATTAGCAGAGTAGTACATGTCTAGAACACTCATCACCGCGGCATTGCCATATGTCAATAGTTATATTCATCTCGGACATCTAGCCGGGGCATATTTGCCTGCGGACATGTATGCTCGCTTCCTTCGCTTGAGTGGCAGGGAAGTCTTATTCGTATGCGGTTCCGATGAGCATGGCGTGGCAATCACGATCAGTGCTGAAAAAGAGAAAACAACACCGCAAGCCATCATAGACAAATATCATCCGATGAATGAGCAATCCTTTGCCACATTCGGGATGAGCTTCGATATTTATTCCCGCACATCTCTTCCAACACATCATGATACCGCCAGGGAATTCTTTTTGGATTGGCTCGAGAAAGGACTCCTCACGGAAAAAGAAGAACCTCAATTCTTTGATGAATCAGCCAATATGTTTCTTCCTGATAGATATGTGGAAGGAATATGTCCTAATTGCAAAAAAGATGGCGCACGCGGAGATCAATGCGATAGTTGCGGTGCCACGTATGAG
>JALRFC010000255.1 GCA_023253875.1 Candidatus Kapaibacterium sp. | reverse complement strand
AAGACCTTGAATACATGAAGTATTATAGGGCATACTCTGCTTGGAGAAAAGCCAAGTTCAATACTATGTATGTAGTGACTTCAAAACCCAATTCAAAGGGTGATTTCAGCATTATTGGTGCTTTGACAGCCTATCAATCTCCAATGGGCAAAGAACCATATTTCGAGACTAAAGCACTTTTTTCCGGGAAACAATTGGATACCATGCAATGGAAAGGCATATCCCCAGGAACACTCGCCCGTCATATTGAACATACAATTGCACGCATGGATGCAGAAGACATCACAGCACTTCCAACAAAACTTTCGAGAATGCAAAAGGATGAACTTGAAAGAAATCAGTTAAGAAATGCAGTGTCTCTTCGAAGAACAGATATAGATATTTACTATATACCAATGAAACATTTCGAAGTAGTACATGCAGCACTTGTTGCGCCAAGTCCAGAGCCAACAATGAAAGCAATCCTCTCAAAGAAAAAAGATATCATCATGGAAGCAATCGAAGAAGGAGAAGTGGATATACCATCATATATCAAAACTAATGGCGGTGGTTCAATGAATATACATGATCATGCATTTGCAAGATATTATTCCATGCTACTCAAATATGAAGAGGGGTCATTCAAATCTGCTTTCATAGTAACAAAACGAAATGTCAAGACACTTGAAATTGTAGGATTGTTGGGAGGTGGTGTGTGCATCATTCCGAATAAGGATAGTTTGGAGAATATATGGAAAACATATCTCGCCAAAGAACTAAAAGTAGTCGGAACACGAAATAACAATATCTCCCTCATGGAGTTTTTGCAGAATATCATTGTGGATAGTTCTTGTCAAAAAGTATATCCCTAAACAATACATCCGCAGATATCATGTCTGCGGATTTTTTTTATTGTTCATATCTCTTCAACCGTATCACATATCCATTGATCCACCTGGCATTTTGCTCATCATAATAAGCAGGACTATAGGAATATGCCATGACACCCAAACTTGGAAGATAATGATCAATGCTTTGAATCTCTCCTGAATTCTCTACCCTACCGGAATATGAGGTTTGATATTTTAATCGCGAACGAAATTTCCTTCCACTCACTTTTATGGTATCTATCATAAATGACTCATCTCCATAATATGAGTGCATATATACATATTCAAGTATGCCTCTTTTTCCTTGACCGAGATCAATATATGTTGAAATGGTATCTTTTGTTTCTGCCAAGGTACTGATGGGAATACTCATCCAAATAGATGCATTCCCCAAGTTCATTCTTTGTTGCAAATTTTGATCTTCATCCACATGATAGAATTCGAGATAACTTGTATCTCTATATTGATTCCGCAGGACATAGACATCAGACTTACCGAACAGGATGGTATCCGCACTTACCACTACACTTGAGTATTCAATCGTTGATCCGGGAATGCGATCATTGTACCGATCTATGTCATATGATTCAAAATAAAAAGTACTGCCAATCACAGGGAATTTTACACGCATGGATTCAGGTCCCAAGACACTTCCACCATCACAACCCAAAAGAAATAGTCCCATACAGAACGTTAGCAAGATTCTCATCATTCAACCCGTTTTTTTATCACAATTCTCTTGACAATATACTATTTTGTACATTCAAGAAATGGCCATAATAAGCAACTGATCCACAGACTTACATATTTGACTACTGAAGGGTCCATCAACATGTCAAAACCTTCACAATTACTACTCACTTTTCTCTTATTTTTGACATCGCTTCACTGCAGTCCGGAGAAAAACAATGAAAAGCTTCAACCGAAAACAGCTCTGATCACTAATTCTGAACAAGCCCGAGAGATTATCATCACAGCAGTTGGTGATATCATGATGGGAACAAATTATCCCAATGAATCATCCATGCCTCCGAGAGATGCATTTCTTTTGAAACCTGTAACTGAAGCACTCAAAAAGGGAGATATTGTCTTTGGCAATTTGGAAGGCCCTGTTCTGGATAGTGGAGGAATACCAAAATCATGTAGTGATCCTGCTACATGCTATGTTTTTAGACAACCATCTTATTTCGTTCAAGAATTAAAAGATGCAGGTTTCAATATGTTGTCCATAGCGAATAATCATGTCGGCGACTTGGGTGAGCCCGGAAGAGCACATACCGTTTCAATTCTTCAGCGACAGGATATACGTTTTGCGGGTCAAATATCCTGTCCATGGGACACTTTACGAGTGAAAGGACTATTGGTTGGTATGACTGCATTTGCACCCAATAAAGGGTGTTTGAATATCAATGATGAACAAGAAATTCAGAAAGTCATCAAAAAACTAGATGCTTTTTGTGATATTGTCATCGTTTCTTTTCATGGTGGCGCAGAAGGTCAGGCACATACGCATGTGCCCCGCAAACATGAACTATTTCTTGGTCAGGATCGAGGCGATGTCCATGCTTTTGCACGCCAAGCAATAGATGCCGGAGCAGATGTGGTATTGGGTCATGGACCGCATATAACCCGCGCTATTGACCTTTACAAAGGGAGATTCATTGCTTATTCCATGGGTAATTTTTGCACCTATGAGAAATTCAATATCAAGGGTATTTCAGGAATGGCACCTATCTTTGAATTACGTGTTTCTTCCGAAGGAGAGTTTTTAGATGGCAAAGTGATTTCCACAAGACAATTCGGAAGAGGTGGACCTGTTCTTGATGAAGAACATTCTGTTATTGAAGAAATTAAACGATTGACTGCAGAAGACATACCTGAAATTGATGTACGATTTACGAACACCATCTTTAC
>JALRFC010000254.1 GCA_023253875.1 Candidatus Kapaibacterium sp. | reverse complement strand
ATGTATTTTTTCCGGTCAAGGCTCACAATATGTTGGTATGACTGCTGATATCATCAGAGACTTCCATGCATCTGCTGAACGAATGAAACAGGCATGCGATATTGCCGGATTTCCTCTTGAGGAAATCTGTTTTCATGGTCCTGCCGATGTGTTAAAAGAAACTCGATATACGCAGCCCGCACTGTTCGTGCATGAAGCAATCATTTGGGATTTGGTGAAAGAGAATATTCATGCGGATGCATTTGCGGGACATTCACTTGGTGAATATTCTGCTTTATATGCAGCCGGAGTGATTACATTTGAGGATGCCATGAAATTGGTGGTTCTACGGGGTTCATTGATGTTCTCCGCAGGTAATTCTCAACCGGGTACAATGTTCGCGGTCATTGGAATGAATGATGAATCTGTGATTGCATTGTGTAATGAACTTTCCGGAGACGAAGGAATTATAGTTCCTGCAAATTTTAATTCGCCGGGACAAGTTGTATTATCCGGAGATGCAGCATATCTCAGAGAAAAAGCACCCTTGTTTAAAGAAGCCGGAGCACGCATGGTTACAGAATTGCAAGTAAGTGGTGCATTCCATTCGCCTTTGATGAACTCCGCATCTGAAGAATTAGGAAAAGCAATAGATTCCGTGGTTTTTCATAAGCCAATCAAACCTGTCTATCCAAATGTAACTGGAAAGGCAGTTCAAGATCCTGCAGAATTAAAAAAACTCTTACTTGATCAATTGACCTCTCCTGTATTATGGGCACAAAGTATGAAAACAATGCATGAAGATGGGATACAATCATTTAAAGAAATTGGACCTGGTAAAGTATTACAAGGTTTGGTAAAGAGAACAATTTCAGATTCCGGAATAACAATTGGTGGTATAGATACATCCCATGACATTCAAGCGTTACTCGGTTTAGGAGCATAAATGGACAATTTTCAAAAAGTCGCACTCGTCACAGGCGGATCACGTGGAATCGGTGAAGCAATCGTAAAAAGATTGGCTTCAGATGGATTTATTGTCTACGGTACATATAATAGCAGTCCGGAAAAAGCAGAAGCAATAGCTGAGTCGCTTCGTTCTGATGGCAAACAAGTACATTTTAAAAAAATGGATATTTCATCAGATGAATCCATCCGTGCCGGAATCGAGGAAATCGTAGCTGAATCCGGCAGAATAGATGTATTGGTTAATAATGCCGGTATCACTAAAGATACTTTGCTCATGCGTATGACCGAGCAGGATTGGGATGATGTCTTGAATACAAATCTCAAAGGTGCATTTCTTTGCTGTAAAGCCGTGGCAAGACCAATGATGTCCCAGCGTGCCGGAAGAATCATCAATATCAGTTCCATTGTGGGATTGAGAGGCAATGCCGGACAAGTCAATTATTCATCCTCTAAAGCAGGTATGATTGGTTTGACTAAATCCCTTGCACAAGAACTTGCATCTCGTAATATTTTAGTAAATTGCATCGCTCCGGGTTATATTGAAACAGATATGACGGATAAATTGAATGATGATCAGCGTAAAGCATTTGCGGATAAGATTCCACTTAAGAGAGCTGCAAAGCCGGAAGAAGTGGCAAATGTAGTCTCCTTTTTTGCCAATGCTGATTCAACCTATGTAACCGGACAAGTTATCGCCGTCGATGGCGGTTTGGCAATGTAAATATCTTTTTTGTTCATTCTATTTCTGAGGTTCCCTCATGGCTGCCGTTGCAGACAAAGTTAAAGAAATCATCGTCACAAAGTTGGGCGTTGAAGAATCACAAATTACTCCAAGCGCATCCTTCACCAATGATCTTGGTGCTGATTCTTTGGATACGGTTGAATTGATCATGGAATTTGAAAGAGCATTCAATATCACGATCGAAGATTCTGATGCCGAGAAGATACAAACAGTTGGTGATGCGATTTCGTATTTGGAATCACACGCTTCCTGATTGGTTGCTTTCCCTTGATATTCTTAGAATATCTTTTTGTAAGCTCATGAACAGCCACTGATCCGGTATCCATTCCAGGAGATGTGGCTTTTGTTTTCCATGTGGCTTTTATTTTTTCTATGAGATAGCACAATGCCAAGATATGATTATCCAACCATCGTGGTGACCGGAGTAGGAGCGGTTACGCCGATAGGGAATACAGCGAAAGAGTATTGGACAGGGATGATGAATGCAGCCAATGGCGCAGGTCCCATCACACGTTTTGATGCTGAGAAATTTGACACACGCTTTGCATGTGAAGTCAAGAATTATGATCCACTCTTGCATATCAATCGAAAAGAAACGCAAAGAATGGACTTATTCACTCAATTTGCCATTAGTGCTTCAGCAATGGCGGTGGAAGATTCTGGAATTGATTTTGAAAAAGTAAATAGAGAAAGAGCAGGAGTCATTATTGGTTCCGGTATAGGCGGAATGTGGACATATCATCATCAACAACAGAATTTGTATGATAGAGATGGTAATCCCGATCGAATCTCTCCTTTCTTTGTACCCATGTTGATTAGCGATATTGCTGCAGGACATGTTGCAATTCGATATGGTCTGAAAGGACCTAATTATGCCACAGTTTCTGCATGTGCAACGTCCAGCCATTCAATAGCAGATGCACTCATGATCATGCAAAGAGGTGATGCTGATGTCATGCTCGTTGGTGGAAGTGAAGCAGTTGTATGCCCAATGGGTATTGGCGGATTCAATTCCATGAAAGCCCTTTCGACACGCAATGATGATCCCATGACAGCCAGTAGACCATTTGATCTTGGTAGAGATGGTTTTGTTATGGGAGAAGGTAG
>JALRFC010000253.1 GCA_023253875.1 Candidatus Kapaibacterium sp. | reverse complement strand
CGGCTATACAAGTCATATACATACAGCACCGTGGCAAAATCCCAATGCAATTGTTGCACGAAGAGATCTTGCTTGTAGTCCCTGCTTTTATTTTTCACCCAAGCCCGCATCATGTCAATTTGAAGGCACAGATTCCGCCTTCACGTGCATACGCGATATTTCTCCCATGAGTATTTTTCTTAGTTTGAAAGAAATGATTTCATAACATAGGTGTTACATGAAAAGAACAATACAGATATCAATCATAGCAATGCTTGCAATCATTGGGACATCCTTTGGTTTCTTGACAAATACAAAGGAAGAATCCTCAATTCGAGATCAATATTCCAACATTGCTTCCAAAATCATCTATCGTGCGCTGCAAGACAGCAATGCTCATCAAAGACTGTCCATCATGTGTGATACCTATGGACCTCGCTTGAGTGGGAGTAAAAATCTGGAACTAGCAATAGATTGGATTGTCGCAACCATGAAAAAAGACGGTTTTGACACCGTATATACAGAACCTGTCAAAGTCCCACATTGGGTGCGAGGGAATGAATCACTCACACTCAATACTCCCTATCAAAAACAATTATCTGTACTTGGCTTGGGTGGAACAATTGCGACTGTTCCGGCAGGCATTACCGGAGAAGTGATCACCGTCACAAGTTTCGATGAGTTAAAAAAACGTTCAAAAGAAGCAAAAGGCAAGATTGTTTTATTTAATGTACCCTTCACGAAATATGGTGAAACAGTTCAATATCGCGTCAATGGAGCATCGGAGGCATCAAAGCATGGAGCAATCGCAAGTTTGGTGCGCTCCGTAGGTCCTGCCTCAATGTATACACCTCATACAGGTGGAATGCGCTATGCTGATGATGTCAATAAAATTCCTCATGCTGCCATTTCATTGGAAGATGCAGAAATGCTTTCAAGACAATGCGGTCTTGGTTTAAAACCAACTGTCACTCTAAAGCTTGAAGGAAAATTCTTACCTGATGCCAATTCAAGAAATGTCATTGCGGAGATTCGTGGCTCAGAAAAACCCGAGGAAATTGTTGTATTTGGTGGACATATCGATTCATGGGATGTCGGACAAGGCGCAATGGATGATGGTGGCGGATGTATCGCAGCTTGGGAGGCATTGCGAGTGATCAAACAATTGGGACTCCGCCCAAAGCGTACCCTACGCGTTTGTTTATGGACAAATGAAGAAAATGGATTAATGGGTGGAAAGACATATGCGAAACTCCATGCAAAAGAAATTCCCAATCATGTGCTTGCAGTGGAAAGTGATGCCGGAACATTCAAACCCAGAGGATATGATTTTGGAGGCAGTGCACAAGGTCTGGAAATGGCTAGAGAATTATGCTCACTTCTTGGAAAAATAGATGCCTCATCATGCGAAGAAGGCGGAGGCGGAGCGGATATAGGTCCAATCATGGAGCAAGGCGTACCCGGTATGGGACTTATCGTTGATGATTCGAAATATTTCAATTATCATCATACACATGCGGACATGGTGGACAAAATCAATCCTCGAGAATTGGCATTATGTACTGCATCAATGGCTGTCTTGACCTATGTTGCTGCAGATATGCCAAAACGAATTCCAAGAAAGTGATTATTGTAATCTGGGATCATCAAGATTCATGCGCAAGTTGGCATGAAATAGTCCCCAAAACATGATCTCGGTAGTACCCATATCGGCCAATGGTGATTGATTGGCAATGGCAATTGCTTCCTCAGGGCTTTCTGCATAAATAATTGTCAGGCCTCCGGGGGATGTTTCAAATCCACCTCCGCCACAAGCGAGAAGTTTGGATTGTGATTTGAGTTGTGTTAACCAAGTAAATAATGCAGGCATTCTCTCATTGAATGCCTGTTGATCAAATGCATCATCTTGTGCATGTGAACGCCAAATTAAAGCATAGATATCCATGAAAAACCTCAGTGCTAATGTTTCAATTTGCTCTTTATGGGTAGCAGTCAGTATAATCACAACAATGATTATGCCATTTCATACTTTGGGTATGGACAATTCATGTCTTTTCAAGAATCCATTATGCTTTTATGCAACAGATATCCTTTCCTATTTGCAGATACTCCACAAAAATTCCCGCTATGAAGAAATGCTCCCATTTTTATATGAACCGAATGAACTCAAAAAGATGGGTAAAACCAAAGCATTGAAATCCATCGAATCAATGAGTTTTGGTTATGAATTTCGTAGAGTGGGTATTAAAGAAGAGCAGAAGGGAGTTTCTTGGAGAATCACCTATCAGCGTACCATTTTTGGTACTGCAGAGACCTTTACAGTGAATTGCAAGAACATTTCAGACACGACAAGACTCCTCATGAATACTACACAAAGGAGAAATGTTTTTTACAGAAAGATGCCATAAGAACAATTATCTAGCGAATGATCAATAGCATATTAACTGTTATATTTCATTCTGTTTGGTCTGATTCTTGATAGATTCCAATAATGCCATTTGGCTTCATTGTCAACACTTTTCGGTAGATCCATGACTGTATTACTCTTGATTATTGCAAGTATTTCATTTTGGGGTTGTGATATCCAACAAAAAGCACAAGAACAACAATCGGAATTACATGCGGAGACAATTAAGCAATCCGACACAATAAAGAAAACAGAGTCGCAAGACATATCATCTGAATTACCAAGGGGATTGGATACAACCATTGATGAATCCTCTCGTTTCATAGCCGGACTTCCTTTGTCAAGCAATAGACTTCGCGGTATGTCTCAATATCCATTTTATCAATCCCATGCAAAGCGCTTGATTGAATTGTTCAAACGAGTGA
>JALRFC010000252.1 GCA_023253875.1 Candidatus Kapaibacterium sp. | reverse complement strand
GTGATGAGTGTCGTGAAAGATGAGACTGCATTAACTATTCTTCTCGATGAATAATCGACTATCCAAACACTTCCATTCTCTTTTCAAATTGCTGTTTGATAAGATCATTCCCCAAATTCCCTATACTTCCAATATGTGTGTGATTCACACTCCTTATAGCCGAGAATGTCCCACTTTCAATCTCATGTGAGACTTCCATATATGCATCTCTGAATGGCATGCCAGCGAGTACTCTTCTGTTGACTTCTTCAACCGAGAACAAAACCGCATAGAGATCTTCTTCAATCACTTGAGTATTGATTGTGAGATTTGAGATCATGAGTTGAGTCATTTCAAGACATGAGGCTAATTCCTGGAGTGCTGGAAATAAGCATTCTTTTGTCAATTGAAAGTCTCTGTGATATCCTGATATTAAATTATTCGTCAAAAGTGTTAATTCATTTGGTAGAGATTGAATGCGATTACATTTGGCTCTTATCAATTCAAAGACATCCGGATTTTTCTTATGTGGCATTATGCTGCTACCTGTAGTGAACTCCTTTGAAAGTCCAATGAGATTGACATGTTGATTCATGAAAAAGCATATGTCCATTGATATTTTCGACAATGTTGCAGCAATAGAGCTTAATGCAAATGCTGTTATTTTTTCAATCTTTCCTCTTGTCATTTGAGCATAGATAGCATTCACATTCATACTTTTCATTCCAAGTTCTTTTGTGGTCAGTTCTCTATCAAGAGGGAATGATGAGCCATATCCAGCTCCTGAACCCAAAGGATTTGTATCAGCCAATTCGAATGCACTACTTGTGAGTAAGAGATCTTCACTCAGACTTTCAGCATAAGCGGAAAACCATAAACCAAAAGATGAAGGCATTGCCAATTGCATATGTGTATATCCGGGCATCAAGACTGAAGCATATTGTTCGCTTTGTTGGATCAATGTATCAAACAATGACTCAGTCAAAGCAGCGATTCGACGCAATTCTTCTTTGATGAATAATTTGATGTCAAGCAACGATTGATCATTTCTGGATCTTCCTGTATGTATTTTCTTCCCGATATCACCCAATTGCTTGACAAGGTCGAATTCAATTTGCGAATGAATATCCTCGATACCTTCTTCAATACGAAATGTACCTTGTTCTATATCTTTAGCAATGGAATCCAGAGCAGATTGAATGGCTTTAGATTCTGTTTCTGACAATACATTGATTGCATGTAGCATTGTACAATGGGCTTTTGATCCAATGATATCATATTTGGCAAGCAATACATCGAATTCAATATCTCTGCCGATTGTAAACTTCTCGATGATTGCTGAGTAATCATTCGATTCTGTATTGGATTGCCAAAGTTTCATTGTATGTCTTGTAAGATTGAAAGAAAATCAATGTATTTATCTATTCCTTGATGAATCTCATGAAGATAGATGAATTCATCTGCAGTATGAGATCTATTGGAATCACCCGGACCAAGCTTAATTGTTGGGAAGTTCATGAGTGCTTGGTCAGACATGGTCATGGAAGCATACAAGGGTATTTGCATTGCATTACCTGCTTGAATCAATGGATGTGTTTGCTCAATCAATGATGGTCGTAATCGTAGAGAACGAGGTTTGATCTCCGCATGAAGATGCGATTGTAATGTCTCAATGATTTCTTCCGGCTTATACTCTGCATTCATTCGTATGTCAATAACATATGTGCACTTGTCGGGAATGATATTGTGTTGCGTTCCGGCATTGATCATGGTGACATTCATTGTTGTCTTGCCAAGAAATACGCAGGACTTCTCAAATGAATGATTCTTGATGAAGTGTATATCTTCCATTGCTTTGTATAATGCACTATCATCAGATCCATATGCTGCATGACTTGCAGTTCCATAGACAGTGCAATCCAGGACAAGCAATCCTCTTTCGGCTATTGCTATCTGCATGCCTGTTGGTTCGCCCACAATTCCACAATCAATATTGCCAATACGTGGCAGTATGGATTCTATGCCATTTCGACCCGATATTTCTTCTTCGGCAGTAGCAGCGAATATGAGATTGAAGGGGAGTTCAGCATCATGATAATGACAGAATGTTGCGAGTAATGCTATGAGCGAACCTCCTGCATCATTACTTCCCAAACCATATAAGCGATCATTCTCAATGCATGGTTCAAATGGATCTCTCGTATATCCCTGATTTGGTTTTACTGTATCATGATGTGAATTCAAAAGGAGAGTTGGCAAGTCTTCAGAGAATCGAGAATTTCTCGCATAGATATTGTGAATATGTCTCTCAACGATAATCCCTTTTTTCTCTAAGAAATCCGCAATGCAATCTGCAGTTTGTTCCTCATTCCCTGAAAAGGATGGTATAGAGATAAGCAATTCCAATAGTTCTATATATTCTTGATATTGAATCATGAAATAATTTTTGTCCCTTTTATAACTGTGGAATCCGATTTCAAGGAATCCGGACTTGTCAGAAAAATTGTATTCACTCCTGAATTCAAAGCAAGAAATGCATTTTCCAATTTCGGGATCATGCCATTATTTATGATGGATTGGTTTTTAAGTTCATCATATTCAGCTTTGTTTAGTGATGCGAGCATGGAAACTTCATCTGCAGGATTTGATAAAACACCGTTTTTATCAAAGCAATAGATGAGTGTAATATCATATGTTTTTTGAAGTGCAATTGCAATCATCGTTGCTATAGTGTCTGCATTTGTATTCAAGAGATTCCCGAAACGATCATATGTTATGGGTGCGATGACCGGTATTAGAGGGAATTCCAATAGGTATTTTAGAGTCTCAACATTGAT
>JALRFC010000251.1 GCA_023253875.1 Candidatus Kapaibacterium sp. | reverse complement strand
TTCTTCAACAAAGTTGGAATCCAGTCCTTGGAATTTGCGTACAAACATTCCTTTAGGGTAATAGTAAAATCCTTTCTTCGCATCACCGGTATATGTGTACCAAATGTGCAATGAATGTGTGTCCACTGTTATTCCATTTGGAATATTGATACGCCAATTTCCATTGGAAGGTTGCACAATTGCTATTGATGCAAGCATCGTTCCATCCAATGAAACAGAATCAATGTTCATGGATGCTGCATTGAGTGTAATTGAAGTAATTCCTGTTTGAGGAATAAAGGTCAATGTATTCTTTCCGGAGTAGGTATAGATGGGAAGAACTGAGTCAGGAGTTGCAAATGGTAATCTCCAATCCATGAACACATCATATGTCAAAACATCAATATCGCTATCTGACATCAATGGTTTTTCGCTCATCTTCTGAGTCAATCCATGTGCATGCGAGCATAAAGTATGTTTTTCTTCTTGATGTCCGGGAAGAACAATATGAGGGGTGTATTGCGATGAAGCATTCTGAACGCAAACAAAAAAGAATAAGAATAGTAAAGTATAGTTCATGGTGTATGAAGATTATTGTTCAAGAATTTCTGCTTCTATGTCCGTCACGCCATATTGTATAAGGTCTATTTCTTCTGCAGCATTTTTTGAAAGATCGATCACTCGATTTGGATGAAATGGACCACGATCATTGACTCTGACAATAACAGACAAACCATTGCGAAGATTTGTCACTCGCAATACAGTTCCAAAAGGTAATGTTCTATGAGCAGCCGTTAAAGCTGTTTCATCATAGATTTCACCATTTGCTGTCTTACGACCATTAAATTCAGATCCATAAAAAGAAGCTTTGCCTTGTATAAGCGTATCAGTAACAATCACATTTGTGTCTTGAAACAATGAATCATCATCGTATATATTGCTTTGCAATCGGGGTTGATGAAATCCAAAGAGTGATACGGACAATATCACACTTGCTATGAAAAAGTAGAATTTATACATTTGATTCACCTTCACTATGGGAAAGAAAAATCGTTGATATCAGTGATTTTACAGTATTCATATCACTGAAGGGGATAATCTCATTGCCTATGATTTGATATTCTTCATGTCCTTTACCCGCAATCAAAATAATTTCTCTGTCTTCTGAATACTGTAATGCATGACTTATGGCTTGTAATCTATCAGGAATGGCGATTACTTGTTGCATATGAGCATCATCAATGCCACGCTTAATATCTTCAATGATATCTGCGGAAGATTCATTTCGAGGATTATCATCGGTGATGATGATGCGATTTGCAAGTTCTGAGGCAATCTTACCCATTAATGGTCTTTTTGTATTATCTCTATCCCCACCACAACCAAATACTACAGTTAGTCTGCCTTTTCCGGTGATATTAATCAATGACAAGCATGTATTCAGTGATTTCTCCAATGCATCGGGCGTATGAGCATAATCTACTAGCACCAAAGCACCATTTGGCAAACGTAACTTTTGCATCCTGCCGGGTGCACCTTCTGCGCTATGTAATGCATGTTGTATACTCTTTGTTTCAATACCAATAAGATGTGATAGGGAAGCGGCTAATGCAGTATTTTCAATATTGAATCTACCAATCAAAGGAGACACAATATCCATTGTTGTTTGATAGAACTCAGGTATTTCACCGCCAAATGAGAGGCGATATGAAGAGCCTGATAAAGAATGATTTTCTAAATCAATTGCGACATCAAATGCATTTGATCTACCAACTCTATATTGTTCAATTGCTTTGCAATCACTTAGCATCAGATAGGAATATGGGGAATCACCCATGACAATAGCAATGGCTTCTTTAGGCAATACATCAAAGAGATGCTTTTTTGCTTGCGCATATTTCTCCATTGAACCATGAAAATCCAAATGATCATGTGTGAGATTGGTGAATATTGCCCCGGCAAAACGTATGCCTTCAACTCGATGCAGTGCAAGCGCATGTGAACTCACTTCCATCACGACTGTTTTGATGCCTCTACGAACCATCATAGAGAGCAATTGACATAAATGAGGAGATTCAGGAGTGGTATGAGTGGCTGCTATTCTTTCATCACCGATATAATTTCCGGTTGTCCCAATAAGTCCTGTAGGTTCACCGGAAGCCTCTAGAATGGACTTGAGGAGAAATGTGGTAGATGTTTTTCCATTTGTCCCTGTCACACCAAATATGCGTAATTGTTTAGATGGAAAATCATAAAAAGCATTGGAAATTCTTGATAATGCAATACGCGTATCCGGTACTCCAATGATGGTGACATCATGTGGGACTTCACAGTCAGGTACATCTGTGATAATGGTTTTGGCTCCTCTTGCAATTGCATCGTGAATAAAGAGATTGCCATCTACAGGTGGAATCGTACTTCCGGGTATTGCAACGAATAGTGAGAATTCTTGACAACTTCTGCTATCATATTCTATTGAGCTTACCGGTTTTTCAGTTTGACCAAAAACGGTGAAACCATTTAATGCTGATAATAATGTTGAAAGATTTTTCATGTTATATGATATCTATAGACATGTCGATATGAGTTATTCCATCCAAATCATAAGATTCACTGATTGAATGAAAACCGATGGATTCATAAAATTTCAGCAAATAGGTCTGTGCTGAGATATGTATATGATTGGGAGTAAAAAGATTCTTGGCTTCATTGATGGAATAATGTACTAATTGCTTTCCAAATGCATTACCTCTATGATCTGAATGGACGATGATTCGACCCAATTTGACTATTGCGGAGTCTGAAGTTGGGATGATTCTAGAGTATGCAATTAATTG
>JALRFC010000250.1 GCA_023253875.1 Candidatus Kapaibacterium sp. | reverse complement strand
ATACTTCAAGATATGCATGGTATTGGACCAAAGGCATTGATAATCCTACAAAGATTACTCAAAAAGCACAGTTGACCATCCAATGAATACCAAATCTATCTTGAACTTGACCATAATATGCGCCCCAAAACATTTCCTGAAGGGGTTGCAAGATAATTCCTCCTTCGGCGAGAGCATGAAACAATCGATCCGCCTCTTCTTTTGTATCCGGTTCAAGATTGATATTCACATTATTCCCTTGAATCACTGAAAAACCCATTTCTTGTGGTGCATCCGTGCCCATGAGTATCACACCACCGGTTATAGTAAGTTCCACATGCAGTATCATCGCCTTGATTGCATCACTCATTGGTGGCGCATCATCCATCGCAGGCATATCCCCGAAGCGAGCAATACCATCATTTCCGAATTCGCCACCGAAGACAGATCGATAGAAGAGAAAGGCATCTTCGGTATTGCCTGGAAAATTAAGATAGATACTTGTTCTAGCCATAGTACACACTCACAAGAGGTACTTAATCAATGATTTTTCAGTTATAGGAAGTGTACAAAATATAGTAATTTCGCCACACTTATACTGACTGAAATCCCATGATACAAAAGCTATTTACTTCTCTTCGACATAAATCTACGCAGTCTCCATTGAAACATGATGCATTGTTCAATGCATTAAGAGCAAATGAATATGCAAGACTCGATAATGCCGGCCATGTATATCTAGATTATACCGGTGGTAATCTTTATGCGGAATCACAATTGATGAAGCATCAGGCATTATTGAGAGAGAATGTTTTTGGAAATCCCCATTCAACAAATCCATCATCACAATTTGCCACAAAACTTACAGAAGAAGCCAGACAAGAAGTACTCAACTTTTTCAATGCCGAAGATTATTTCTGCATCTTCACACAAAATGCGACAGAAGCACTGCATATCGTTGGGGAATGTTATCCATTCGGTCAAGAATCACAATTTGTATTGCTTGCAGATAATCACAATTCCGTGAATGGCATTCGTGAATATTGTAAGTCAAAGAATGGTGCATTCACCTATGTGCAGACATATTATGAAGATTTGATGATTGATGAAGAAGCATTGCTTCGCGAGCTAAATGGTCATACCGAAAAGAAACATAAACTCTTTGCATTTCCGGGACAATCGAATGTTTCCGGAGTAAAACATGATTTGTCATGGATACAAAAAGCGCAAGATCGCGGGTGGAATGTATTGCTCGATGCCGCGGCATATGCTCCCACAAATAGGCTCGATCTCAAGAAAGTACAACCTGATTTTGTATCCTTGTCATTCTATAAAATCTTTGGTTATCCAACAGGCATTGGATGTCTGCTTGTGAAAAAATCATCATTCGACTTACTGAAAAAACCTTGGTTTGCGGGTGGGAATGTGACGATGGTAGCAGTTCTTTCACCTCAACATTATTTACATGATAATCATGAACGTTTTGAGAATGGTACGGTAAATTATCTTGACATACCGGCTGTGACAATCGGCTTGAGATATATCGAATCCATAGGACGTGATATACTCTCAGAGCGCATACAATCACTCATGCAATATCTGTGCACTGAATTGCGAAATATGCATCATGCTACCGGTATGAAGCAAGTGAATATATATGGTCCGGAAGACAGAACCAAAGCTGGTGGTACCGTCATCATGACATTCCTCAATCCCGATGGTTCGGCAGTTCCATTCGAGATTGTTGAACAAAAAGCAAATGAGCACATGATCTCTCTACGTTCCGGATGCTTTTGTAATCCCGGCATCGATGAAATTTTCAATTGTGTGACAACAGAAGAATTGACACAATTTTTCAGTGGAAGAACAAAAGGTAATTATTCTGATATGTTCAATTTCCTCAAAAAAATGCGTGGGGCAGTGAGAATATCAGTGGGGATTGCAACCACAAAATCAGATATCGATCGCTATGTAAAATTCGTGGGAAGTTTACGAGATCAACATATTTAAAATCATGCAGTAAAGGTACAGGGGAGATTGGGTAGGCAATTTATAGTACAAAGTGATATCAATCTCGAATGGAAGACAATCATCTCTTCGGCAATTCTCTTGCACCGAATGTTGAAATCAACATTTGTTCCACTTCGCTTAATTCTCTTTGTTGAATCTTGGGTTTATTCAATTCCATTTGTTCCATGTGAGATGGGGCTGAGGATATGAAATCGAGTCCACCATTTTTGCTATTTCCCGGCACAGATGTTATCGAATCAAAATAGGATTTCTTCTCATGTTCCATAGAACCTACTTTCCCTGATTTCAATTGAACGGAAATATCCATCGCATAAAAAGAATGTAAGGATTTCTTTAATGTCTCGATATTCGATTGCAATTGTTCATAGGTGAAATTTTGTCCGGCATGAATATACAGCACATTCCCTTCAATTCGTGGTTCTGCTGTATGCAATGCAAAGCGAACAATAGCAGAAGTTGATTCAATGAATTCTTCCCAGCGATTGAGAATATCGGTACTCAATTGAGGGGTTTCTATTGGTACTTCCTCAATCTTCGGCTGTTCTTCTTTGATGATTTCTTGTGGTTTTTCCTCAATGATAGGAGGTTTGATTAGCTCAGGAGTTTTTTTTTTCAGGGGTAATGATTGGAGTAGGCTCAGAACCTGCTTCACCTCTGAGAGAGCGAATGACTTCAGAAATTTGTACGATAGAATCCAATGAAGCCATTTGTGTGAGCGCAAGTTCGAGTCGAACACCGGGCTGTGCCGCAAAGCGCAAACCTTGTTCTGTTTGCGTGACGATATGCATCAATCGCAAAATCTCTGCTTGA
>JALRFC010000024.1 GCA_023253875.1 Candidatus Kapaibacterium sp. | reverse complement strand
TTATCCACGAAATCCATCATCATTGTCCCGCGTTTAATGATCACACCTATGATTTCAAATGTCCGACCGCCAATCTTGATTGTTCTGCCAATTGCATCCCCTTCAGGGAAGAGTGCCTTGGCAACACCATATCCCAAAACGGTCACATTCGTGCTATATTCATCTTCGAATTGTGAGAAAAAACGTCCATATAAAATTGTTCCTGCCGGTAACTGCGAATAGGAATAGGGAACACCAATCACGGAAATACCGGTAATGGTGCGATCTCTTTCTTTGACAGTTGTACCCCATTTATGTGCCTCAGGCAAACTTACTTCGGCTGTTTTCACCGAATTACAGAATTCCATTGCCTGTTGATAGGTGATGTTTTTTCTCTGCATGGTCTTGCGCCAGTTTTGTCCACCGGACCAACTCCATTTATCAATATACATCACATCGGTACCGAGAAGATTCACTGTAGATTCCAATGCGGCATCGAGTCCATTCAAAAACCAACCCATGAGAATCACGAATGTGATGCCAATCACAACGCCCAATGTTGTGAGGAATGAACGCAGTTTATTTGCCTGCAAACCTTCGAAAGCAATGCGGAATGATTCCTGTATTTCACCAATGCGTATCATGGTAATTCAAATGTAGTGACAGGATTCGGATTGATGGTATCTGATTCCACCTTGCCATCACGAATACGAATGATTCTGCGAGCATGACGCGCGATATCTTCTTCATGCGTGACGAGAATAACGGTATTACCTTTCGACCATAACTCTTGAAACAATTTCATGATTTCAATGCCGGTTTTTGTGTCAAGATTTCCCGTTGGTTCATCAGCCAAAATGATGGAAGGTTTTGTGACAAGCGCTCTGGCAACCGCAACTCTTTGTCTTTGTCCACCGGACAATTCATTTGGGCGATGAAGCATTCTGTCACCAAGACCAACATCTTCCAAAGCCTTGATTGCTCTTTCTTTTCGATCTTCGGAAGAAATACCTGAATAAATGAGTGGCAGTTCTATATTCTTAAGTGCAGTGGCACGAGGCAGAAGATTGAATGTTTGGAACACAAAGCCGATTTCTTTATTACGGATTTCCGCCAAATCATCATCGCTCATTTCATTGACATCCAAACCTTTGAAGGTATAGACTCCCGAACTTGGCGTGTCCAAGCAACCGAGTATATTCATGAGCGTGGATTTTCCGGATCCTGAAGGTCCCATCAAGGCTACATATTCATTGGGATGAATATCGAGAGAGACATCACGCAATGCATGAACAGTTTCTCCGCCCATTTCATATGTGCGGGCTATATGCTCGATATGAATCAATGGAGTATTCATTATTTATCACCACTCTTGGCTGATGTTCCATTGTCAATGCGTATTATGCTACCATCCATCAGTAATTTGTTGACCGCTTGGAAACTACCGCTGATGATCTCTTGACCAAGTTTGAGTCCTTTGCTAATTTCAATGAAACCGCGATCGCTGAGTCCTGTTTCAACCTTCACCATCTTCGCGGAATTACCATCTTTAATAAAGACAACAGAAGGCGGACGCTTGGTCATAGTCTTCTTTGCAGATTTGTCTTCGGTGATGCTACCGGATTCTTCTTCAGTTTTCTCAGCATTCATACGAACTGTGACAGCTTGAAGTGGAACAGAGAGTACATCATAATGCGTTTCAGTATCGATTTCAACCGAACAGCTCATACCTGGACGCAATTGTTTGTTTTTATCGATGATGCGAATCTTTACTTGAAAATTTGTGACTTCTTCTTGTGTTCCAGCTGCGGCTGTTTTTGCGGAATGTCCGATTTCATAGACATAGCCAAGCAATTCCACATCAGGCATCGCATCAACGCGAATTCTTGCGGTATCACCAATTTTTACAAATACAATATCATTCTCATCTACATCCACCCACGCATTCATCACATTCAAATCTGCGATACGCATCATTTCTGTGCCTTGCATTTGGGCAGTACCCACAACTTTTTCACCGGCTTCAACAGAGAGATTCGTGACGGTTCCGCTCATGGGTGCATAGATCGTTGTTCGTGATGCTTGAGAACGCATTTGTTTCAATGCAGAAAAAGATCTTGAATATTCAGAGCCGGACGCTTTGAATCGCGAGATTGCTTGATCCATCAATGCTTTTGCTCGATCATATTCTTCCTTGGATGCATACTGTTTTGCATAGAGATCACTAATGCGTTTGAAATCCGCATTCGCTCTATCCATTTCGGCACGTGCTGCATCAATCGCAATTTTCGAGGCATCGGCGGATGCTGTGAATTGCTCAAGCTGGGAAGTAACGATATCTGGTTGGATGCGAACAAGCAATTGACCTCTCGTCACAGAATCACCATCACGAAATCCTAGTGTGATAATTTCACCGGATGCTTCTGATGAAATTTTCACTTCGGTTTCCGGACGAATTTTACCAATTGCGCTCACTCTCTGTGTGATCGTGCGTTTTGACACTTTATCAGTTGATACGGGAATCGTTTCATCTTTTGGTCGGAACATGAAATATCCGAGCATGAGGACAAAGATGCCGAGTCCGATCAAGGTGAGATTACGTGCTTTGTGTGATTTCTTAGCCATAATATATTCGAGTTATATGATTAAAGATTGCCCATTGCAAATTTGATTTGATATTGAGCATCTATGTAATTGTACACTGCATTGATGCGATTGATCTTTGCGGTGACGAATTGTGTATTTGCAGTTTGATATTCAACAATACCTGAAGTTCCTACTTCGAAACGCTCTTTTGCGCTGAGATAATTTTGTTCAGCGGATTTGAGTGATCTATCGGTGATGTCGATTTGTTTCTCAGCCGCATTCAGATTGAGAAGTCCTGTTTGCAATTGTGTTCTCACTGTTTGTTCAATGCGTTTAAATTCTAGCTCTGTTTGCTGTAATTGTACATTTGAATTCTCGACTTGTTGTTGAATACGAAATGCATCAAATATGGGAACATCAATAGAAAAGCCAATGAATGTTCTTGAGAATAAATCAAAATCTGTCAATGCTGAATTAAACCAGCTCCAACCTCCGCTTGCCCCAATGCTTGGATAATATGCACTTTTAGCTGCATTGACATTAGACCTTGCTGCAATAATGCGATGCTGTGCTGAAGAGATATCATAGCGTTTTTTCAAAGCAGAATTCACGATTTCATCGAGTGATCCAAATTGCATTTTGAATTGTGCTATGTTTTCTGATTTGATTTCATTAGGAATGTCTTTTTCAGAGAAACCGGCTTTCATGTCCGGAGCCAAACCCATTGCGGAGAGCAATTCTGCTTTTGCAATCTCAACTTGATTTTCTGCTTGAATCACATCCAATTCTCTCTGTCCATTATCTGCTTCTTGTGCATATACAGGAGCAATTGGTGCTACACCTGCTTCATAGCGTGCATTGACTCTGGAAAGTTCGGCTTTGCCAAGATTGAGATTTTCTTTTCTAATCGCCACTATCTGCATTGCCCTAAGAACAGCAATATAGCGTTGATAGACTCCGAGTGATATCTGCTGTTTTGTTTGTTTTACGGATTCTTTGATTGCATCCAGCGAGTGATTTGTTCCATCTATTCTTGCTTCTCGAGCAAAGCCATCGAATACATTGATATTTGCAGTTGAAGACAGCGAGAATTGATCTGCAGGTGCGCGGAAACCACCGATATTGAATTGACCACCGCCGAGTTCATTCAATCGTCGTGAATAACCGGCATTTGCATTCAATTGTGGGAGATATGCACCGAATGCTGCTTTTTTATCAGCTTCAGCTCCGATGATTCTCGTTTCTGCGGAAAGAATGTCCAAGTTCGCTGTATCAGCAATTGCGAGACATTCTTGCAATGTGAAAATGCGCATTGCACCGGTTGAGGATTGCTGTGCACTTTGTGCGAACATATGTTGAGAAAGTGCCAAAATGGCGAGTGCAATTGTTGAAATTCTAATCATGGAAGCTATTGATATGCGATGAATGAAGACCGACCCGATAACGCAGAGAATACATGAATGTTACATTCGATTATCTCTTTTTCTTGATTTTTGACTTTTTTGCTGGACTTGACTTTGTCTTGGGTACAGGACCATATGTTCCTCTTTTCGATACCATTTTTTGCAAAGTGATATTCGTTGTGACATAATGTCGAACTTTCTGATCGGCCTTTCCTTTAGAAGTCTCAATGAGCATTGTATTCTTATTTTCACTCGTACCAAAAAAATGAATGGGAATATGCAATGTTTCAGACATTGCCATTCGAGCATAGCCGGCAATGACAGCATTGGTTCTGAGTTGTTGACCCGATTGAGTCTTTGTCTGATATGTACCTTGCGCACTGATCGTTGATTCAAATTGCGAACATGTAAAGTCGAGGGTGTCAAAAATGGGTCTTGCTCTCATGGATGATAAATAGCGTATCATCGGAGCAGGAATACCAAATTCAGGTACATCCACAGTGTCTTCCGCAATCCAACCACTATTGATCAGATGATATCCATTTCCGAGATATTGCAACATGAGTGGTTGAAATGCACTCCCTGGGGATAGCATCGCTGTAGAAGAATCCTCTGCACTGAATCCATAGCGTTTGCCGGTTGAGTCAATGATAAAGGAGATCTTGACATTTTTCCATTCATGATGTTTACGATCTATGATTTGCGAAATGCCTGCATATTCTGAAGATGTAATATCAATCATTCTCTGAGATAGATACATTCTACCCTGTGGACCAACTGAATCGCATGACAATAAAAAACGTTCTTTGCGATCACGCAATAGAGGAGGTTGTTTATCAATGAGTATGCTATCTCGAGAAATTGATTCATATAAAAGCGTATCGCCTTTGATGAATGTATACACATAGCGTGAGCTGTCTTTGGCATTGACCAAGTCAGGGAATTGTTGCGCTGAAAGTTGGAAATTTGAAGCTATGAATAGTATATACGCAATGATGGATATGCATTTCATGATTAGCGCCTTTTATTCGGCAATGTGATTGGTGATTTCATAGGTATTGCCATGGAGCGAAGTCTGGAGTAAATCGTTTCCATGGTCATTTGTACGGGGACAATCATTTGTTCTTGACCCGTTGCGGCCATACGAAGTTCATATTCCATAAGAAGGGATGCATTGAGAGGTAAACCTGTTTGAAGATCAATGGCATATGTTCCTCTGGCTGAGCCCTCGCCATCTATGGTCATCGTTATTCCTTGCTGTTCGATATTTCCTGTAAAACCGAGATCATTTGATCCACATTCAATAAATGCATGATGCATGCCATTGATGTATTCTGTGCGTATCACTTTGCAATTAAGTTCTGTATTGAGAACTATCGATGATTTGCCTTCATTTGTTTGAGTGCCAACAGTATCTGATTTTCTGATATTCCAAACGGAACCAATATGGATTGGTGATGTTGGGAATTCCAATAAAAAGAATCGGGCACCTTGCGTAAGTGACTGCATTAATTGTTCTGATCTAGCTGATAGTTTCATTGCATTTTCACCGGATATTCTTGAAAGGATGATGCCTTTTGGTGAAATATGTTCTTTTATAGAAGGAATGAGCGGTCCATTCGAAGTGAATGTCGTATCGGGAATTCCTGCCATGGATAATCCGCTCAGCGTCACTTTTCCTGGTGAATAAGAATAGGTGAATTGCATGTCTTTGTCTTTTTCCGTCTGCAAATACAATTCAGTGCTTGCAGAAGTTTTGGCATGAAAATCTATCATTTCTCCTAATGACTGAGAAACCATGCTTTTCACGGCATAGGTATACTGCATTGGATTTGTCACGGAATACCTAAGCGTAATCACAGAATCATGTTTTTGTGTGATTCCTTGCCCATGCACATGCATTGCGCTCAATAGACCAAGCAATACAACTATTCGTATGTTTTTGGATCGTACTTTCATTTCATTGTAGAACTTTGGACCGCTTTCGACGAATAAGATATGCGAAGATTTCCCATACTTGTTTTCGCTATTTTTGCCTGAGCGGACAGAATCATAATAACAATGCAAATTTACCACTATTCGACGAAGCAAAGAGCATGGCATCGCAAAGACTTACATTCATTGATATTTTGCGTGGTATTGCATGTGTTTGGATGATTGAAACACATGCGGTCAATGCATTTCTGCATGATGCATTTACTTCAGGTGCATTCTATGGTGCATTGAAAATCAGCAATGGTTTTGTGGCGGTGACTTTTATATTTTGCGCCGGTGCCGGCTTCCGGCTAGCCTTAGAGTCTAAACTGCAGGATTTTGTATCTTTTGGAAAACCACTGTGGAATTATATCAGCAGATTACTCTTCATTTTGGGGATCGGATATTCACTTCAAACGCCAATCTTCTCATTATCCTATTTGAAAGACTCACATAATGCTGAATGGATGCGCTTTTTGGATTCGAATGTGCTTCAATTGATTGTTGTTTCCTCATTCCTGGCATTATTGGGGCTTTTATTGACTCAATCTCTGAAGAGAATGATACTATATGCTTGGCTCATGATGATAAGTGTATTTTGGCTGACACCGCTCATATGGACTATTCCGGCAGATACTCTACAGCAAATACCTGATTTCTTGAGAATGTATGTGTCAATGCAACCTCCGGCCTCTTTCCCGATTTTTCCTTGGACAGGATATTATTTCGCGGGATATATCGTAATGCATTATTTCATCAGTGCTACAGATAGAAAACGAATGTCGAATCTGTATCTGATAGTATCCTTTGCACTTCTTCTGATTGTCTATGGAGTGAGTCGTACCGATTGGACATATTATTCACAAGAATTGAATTGGTGGCTTGTATCGCCAATGCACATGATGTTCAGAGTCTCAGGGACAATGATTCTTTTTAGTCTGCTCTATACTATTCAGGATAGGCTTACAGGCCCAGTCTCTCGGGCATTAATGCTAAATGGTAGGGAATCATTGGTAGTATATGTTGGTCAGGGCATCATTCTGTATGGAGCAGGAATGCAGTCAATCATACGATCAATATTACCGGTATATATCACGCCTTGGCATATCGTCATACTTACGATTTCAGTTATTGGTATTATGACTGCTTATGCTTTCATGTGGAACACATATAAAAGAACAATGCCAATACATGCTAAGTGGACATTATACCTCAGTATGATTATCTATGTATTGGTATTTCTGTTTTCACCGGCTTAATTCAGCCAAGAATCCGGCTTGATGACAGTACCTTGTGGGTATTTGGTATTAGTCAATGAATAGGAGAATTCCTCTTTACGCATGCCATATGCTCCAATCTTTCCATCTTTTCTGAGCGCAATGAAACCAATTTGAAGTTGAGGATGCGTGTTTGGATGGACTTTTACTATTCTTTTGACAGCTTCTTTGCATGCATCGTGTGGCGACATCCCTTGTCTCATGAGTTCAACGATCAAAAAACTCCCGACCACGCGAATGATTGCTTCACCTACACCGGTTGCAGTGGCAGCTCCAATGTCATTGTCCACATATAAGCCGGGTCCGATGAGCGGAGAATCACCGACTCTGCCGGGTAATTTATAGGATAAACCACTCGTGGTGCAAGCACCTGAGAGATTCCCTTGAGCATCAATTGCAAGCATTCCGATTGTATCATGATTTTCAGGAGTGATTGGAGGCGTCTTTTGGGATTGTTGCCAAGCTTTCCAGCGCGCAATTGCATCGTCGGTGATGATGTTTTCCTTGGGGAATCCCTGAGAAATAGCGAAATCAAGTGCGCCTGAGCCAACGAGCATCACATGTGGGGTTTTCTCCATTATTGCTCGTGCCACAGAAATTGGATGTTTGATATGCTCAAGTCCTGCAACGGAACCACACATCCCGCTATGATCCATGATACAAGCATCGAGAGTAAGCCGACCATCTCTGTCCAAGCTTCCATTATATCCAACCGATGTAACCGTAGGGTCAGCCTCAGTTACTCTAACGCCTTGCTCCACAGCATCCAGGGCAGATGCTCCATTATTCAGCAATTCCCAGGCCCGTGCATTTGCAGATATTCCGAATGGCCAAGTGGAAATCACTTTCATCTCGGAACCATTGATAGTAGGACTTGCGTTTTGGCTCAGGATTTTGACAGGAAGTCCAGAAGCGGGAAGCGTCAATCCCAGAGCTAGCAACATTCTTCGTGATATTTTCATTTGACATCTTAAGGTGCAGAAAAATTATCTCGATAAACTACGAAAAAACACTATTTTTGGCCGATTAAAAATCGTGAACCATTATTCTCAGGATATAGTCATGACAAATGAAGAATTTCTCGAAAAGCTTGATGCCATCATCAATGAGCGTCATATGTTACAGCATCCTTTCTATCAAATGTGGAATACCGGCGATTTGACTATGCAAATGCTCCGTGAATATGCGCTTGAATATTATCAGCAAGTGCATCATTTCCCAACATATGTGAGTGCGACACATTCCAAATGCGATGACATGGAAGTTCGCCAAATGTTGCTTGAAAACTTGATTGAAGAAGAGCATGGTCCGAATAATCACCCTGAATTGTGGCGTCGTTTTGGAGATGCACTTGGTGTATCTCGCGATGAAATGATGTCTCGCAAGTATCTTCCACATACGAAGCAATCTGTGAAGATTTTGAAAGAGCTTGCAGGTAAAGACAATCCGGCAGAAGGTTTGGCCGCTTTATATGCATATGAATCACAAATTCCTGAGATCTGCACAACCAAGATTGAAGGTTTGAAGAATAAATATAATCTTGACAATGAAGATGCGCTTGTGTTTTTCGAAGTGCATGAAGATGCCGACATCATTCACAGACAAGTCACACGCGATGCTCTCGTTCGTTTGTGCACCACAGATGATCAAAAAATTCTTGCACTAGATGCAGCTCGTGAAGCAGCAGATGCTTTGAATCTTTTGCTCGATGGCGTCTATGAAACGTATTGCGTGGATAAGCAAGCCGCTTAATACACAATGACTTCCGTCAAATCCGCTTGGATCTGTTGAATCAAGCGGATTTTTTTTTGATGTCGTGCACTGTGGAAAACTTTTGCATCATCGTGGATGGAACTTGTCAAGATGCGAATACATGGTTGGTCAAGTGTTGGCTCTTTCGTATTTTTAGGCAGTTTTTAAGCGAGAATTTCCTTATGTGCAGATTTGTCGCATATCTGGGGAGTCCGATTTTGGCGGATGACCTGCTGTATAAGCCACGGTATTCGCTGATTTCTGCTCAGAGCATCAATGCCGGTGAGATGAGTGCGCAAGTCAATGGAGATGGTTTTGGCATTGGTTGGTATGCGCCAGAAATCGACCCTGATCCATGTGTGTTTCGCAGCACTAAACCTGCATGGAGCGATCAAAATCTGAGGAATCTTTCGAAGAAAATACAGGCACCATCCATATTTGCTCACATCCGTGCAGCTTCACCGGGAATGCCTGTCGAAGAGTTCAACTCGCATCCATTCACATGTGGTCGATTGTTGTTCATGCACAATGGAATGATTGGTGGGTTTAAGGAAATCAGAAGATCGCTACTTCGAAAATTGAATGATTCGGCATATGATGCGATTTCCGGTTCCACCGACTCTGAGCATTTGTTTGGATTGATTCTGAATCATATTGAACATCCTCATGCCAAAATCTCTTGTGAAGAGCTGATGCTTGCCACTGAAAAGGGATTGCATGATTTAAGTGAAATTTTGGTGGAAGCAAATGTCAAGCAACATTCATATATCAATGTGTGCTTGACCAACGGAAACAGTTTGATTGCGGTACGATATACCACAAATCATAGCGTGCAACCTGCTTCCTTGTATTATATGTATGGAAAGGAATATCATTGTCGAGGCGAGCATTGTGCAATGGAGCCGAGCAATGGAAAACCTTCCACGATTGTTGTGGCTTCCGAGCCATTCACTTCGAAACGATCTGAATGGATGAAAGTGGAGCGAAATTCGATATTGACAGTTGATGAAGAAATGCGCATCAGTTTTCGGAATATTGATTTGCCGATTGAGCATATCATATCCGAAGCATGATCAATCTATTCACCTTTGATCACATTACTATTAAGTGTTGTATATGGCTGAGTTGATCTACCTTGTTCCTCTCCTTCCGCTCATTGGCTTTTTTATCATTGGTTTCTTTGGTAAGAAACTTCGCAATGAAAAGCTGGTAGGTGGTATCGCAAGTGCTGCTGTCGGTGGTGCTTTTTTGGTTGCAGTTAGTATTTTCATGCAATTGCTTGGTGAGGCGCCTGAGGCTCGCACGCATATCATTCGACTTTTCCCTTGGATTCATACCGGTGCATTGTCCATAGACATTGCATATCAAGTGGACCAATTATCCATCCTATATACTCTGATCATCACCGGAATTGGTACGCTAATTCACATCTATTCGATTGGATATATGCATGGTGATAAGAGTTTTCCGCGATTCTTTGCGTATTTGAACCTCTTTGTGTTCATGATGCTCAATCTGGTACTTGCCAACAATTTCGTGTTGACATTTCTCGGTTGGGAAGGTGTAGGTTTATGTTCTTATCTACTCATTGGTTTTTGGTATGATAGAACTTTTGAAGGTTCGCATATTGTATGGACAGGTGATGCAGCTAAGAAAGCATTTATCGTCAATCGTATCGGTGATTTTGGTGTATTAATCGCGATGTTCCTGATTTTCTGGAGATTTGGTTCATTGGATTATTCCACAGTGAATATGATGGCTGCCACGCAAGGAGTGGATGCCGGACTGATCACTGCGATCACATTATTACTGTTCTTGGGTTGCACAGGTAAATCTGCGCAAATACCACTAGGAGTTTGGTTGCCGGATGCGATGGCGGGTCCAACGCCTGTATCAGCATTAATTCATGCCGCTACGATGGTGACAGCAGGGATTTTCCTTATTGCTAGAAATTCAACTCTTTTTGCATTGTCACATACAACAATGGCCGTTATTACGGGAATTGGCATCACAACGGCATTGATAGCAGCAACAGTTGGTATTGTGCAAAATGACATCAAAAAAGTTCTCGCATATTCTACAGTAAGTCAGCTTGGTTTCATGTTCATAGCATTGGGAGTTGGAGCTTATACTGCTGCTGTATTCCATGTGATGACCCATGCTTTCTTCAAAGCATTGCTGTTTTTGGGTTCAGGTTCTGTTATTCATGGTATGCATGAAGAACAAGATATTCAAAAGATGGGTGGTTTGAAGAAGTACATGCCTCAAACGTATATTACCTTCTTGCTTGGTACGATTGCAATTGCGGGTATTTTCCCATTCTCGGGATTTTTCTCCAAGGATGAAATCTTGTGGTATGCATTCCTCAATGGCAGTCCGATACTTTGGGGAGCTGGTGTGCTTGCGGCATTGTTCACCGCGTTCTATATGTTCAGATTACTCTATCTCACCTTCCATGGCGAAGAGCGCTTTGATCATCATCATGTGCATCCACATGAGTCACCAGCAACAATGACAATTCCATTATGGATTCTTGCTATTCTTTCTGTTCTTGGTGGATTTCTTGGCATTCCCAAAGCTTTATCATTTGGAGCAGATATCAATCTTCTGGAACATTGGTTGCATCCCATTTTCCAAAATGCGCATGAGATTTTAGAAAAAGGACATGGAGAACATGCTCATTCCCTTGCACTTGAATGGGGTTTAATGGCAGGTTCACTAGGAATTGCAATCATTGGCATTCTACTGGCTACTTCATTGTATAAAAAATCCTCATCAAAGCCTGATGAACTTGCGACGAAAAACAAAGGACTCTATAATTTGCTTTGGAATAAATACTGGGTTGATGAAATCTATCATGCAGTAATTGTTCGTCCCACATATACAATGTCACTCGAAGCACTTTGGAAGATTTTTGATGTGAAAATTGTTGATGGCATTGTGAATGGAAGTGCTCGTTCAATCGCTGTATGGGCCGAATCAGTCAGAAAAATTCAAACAGGGATTGCTCAGAATTATGCATTGCTCATGATGAT
>JALRFC010000249.1 GCA_023253875.1 Candidatus Kapaibacterium sp. | reverse complement strand
AAAGACACCAAAATCGGGGCCTATACCAATAAGCAGGGTTTTTTCACCCTTCGTTCCATCAAACCGGGAAAGATCACAGTAAAAGTATCCGGAGTTGGTTATACCACCATGCTTCAGGAATATACGCTCAGCGAAGGCGAACAGAAGAAAGTAAATATCAGACTCAAGAAAGGCGATGTTCTTACCGATCAGGTGAAAGTCGAAGCGGATCGCGAAGTTGAAAAGAGAGAGATATCCATTTCTCGTGTAAATATTCCTATGGAACAGCTTACCCAATTGCGCATTGGTGGTGAAGCAGATGTATTCAGGGCATTGCAATTCCTACCGGGCGTATTGACTTCTTCTCAAATCTCAAGCGGACTCTATGTACGCGGTGGATCTCCGGATCAAAATCTTGTTCTCCTCGATGGCTCAACAGTCTATAATCCCTCACACTTATTTGGTTTCATCTCCGCATTCAATCCCGATGCGATCAAAGATGTTGAATTGATCAAAGGCGGATATCCGGCTGAATATGGAAGTAGATTGTCGGCAGTGCTCAATCTTACTCAAAAAGACGGCAATAGAGATGAATATGAAGGCATAGCATCCCTTGGTTTGATCTCCTCTCGTGGATCATTTCAAGGTCCGATCGGCAATGGCGCATTTTTCCTTGGTGGTCGAAGAACCTATCTTGATTTACTACTCGGGGCTTTACCCGAAGACCCCAATGAGCCACTCCCGAATTTCAATTTCTATGATGTGAATGCAAAAGTCACACAGGATTTGGGTGAGAATGATAAGATATTTTTGAGTGGTTTCATGAGTGCAGATAAACTCATACTCGATGCACCGGGCATTGATTTTGAAGTCGGCATCGGCAATCGTAATGGAGCATTTCGCTGGACACATATTTTCGGGGACAATCTCTTCACGTCCGTCAATCTCAGTGGCAGTCGCTATGTCAATGGATTTACCGGAAATAATGGCGGTTTCAGTTTCAAAATTGAAAATACAATTATTGATTATACGCTTCGCGCAGATCTCGAATGGTTTGCCAGTGATGATTTGACGATCAAAACCGGCTATGAAGGAACATCCTACACATTCGGGTATATGCAGAATTTCACGGGTAATGCTGATACGGTGGCACAATCAGGAACAGTCAGCGAAGGCGGTCTCACGAATTTCACGATCGGTGATTATACCCATGCTTATTATGTTCAAAGTAATTATCAATTCAGTGATTTGGTCTCATTGCAAACCGGATTCAGATTCAATTATTGGGATTCCAGTGATGTCTTCACGATTGACCCACGATTTGCATTGCGCTATCAATTGCAAGAAGATATCGTCCTCAAAGCATCTTGGGGAATGTTTCATCAATACTTGAGACTGGCAACACAACCTGATTTCACATTTTTCGATACATGGCTTCCGACTGATAATACGGTGCCCGCAAGTAAGGCAACGCACTATATCTTCAGTATTGAAACAAAGCCTTTTGAGGGCTATGACATGAATTTCGATTTTTACTATAAAGATTTGAGAAATATCAGTGAACTGAGGGTGAATAATACGCAAGGTAGAACCGTGAGTGATGTATTCTTCACCGGTGATGGAGAAGCATATGGCGCTGAATTCTTTCTACAGAAAAAGATGGGTGCTTTCACTGGTTGGATTGGATATGGTTTGGGTTATGTATTTGGTCAATTCGACAGCGTGAATCAAGGCAGAGTATTTCGACCCAAATATGATCGAAGACATGATATCAAATTGGTTGGATTATATAAACTCAATCAAGATTGGGAATTCGGTGCGACATTCACTTTCCAAAGTGGTCAGTCATATACCGGCGCAACATCTCGTTTCGCAACGCGCAAACCAGGTGAGACCATTGATTCTCCTCAGATCGTGCCCGGTGATCGCTATGGCTTGAGACTTCCCAATACGCATCAATTGAATTTCAATGTGAATTATAATACAACAATATGGGGTCTGCCCGCCCGCGTGATGATAGATATCTTCAATGTGTATTCTCGAAGAGATATTTGGTTCAGATTCTATGATACCTCAAAAGATGTAACCGAAGTAACAGATGTTCGACTCTTACCAATTCTTCCCACTGTGGCTTTGGAGGTAAAATTCTAATGAAAAGTTATATCAAACATATCGTTCTCGGACTCTTCGCTTTTACTATTCTTGGTCTTGCAAGCTGCGAAGATCCTGTTGCATTCGACTATATTCCGGAATATGCCGTAGAAGCATATCTTCTTGTGGATGAACCAATTACGGGTGTGATGATTACAAAAAGTCAACCCGTTGCCGATTCATTTGTCTATGAAAATAGCATTGTTCGCGATGCAAAGGTGCATATTATTCGTGATCAAAAAGACACCCTGAAATTGCAGTTTTATCCTTCGGGGCGTGGAGGAGAATATCGTCTTCCTGATTCAACTTTGCTTATTCAACCATCCACAAGATATGATTTGCTCGTTGTATTGCCTGATGGAAAGCGCGTGACAGGTACCACCTATACACCGAAAAGAGTGGAATGGATCAATGCTCCAAGAAGCATTTTGCAATATCCTGTGGATACACTCAATCTCTTTGCACCTGATTCGCTTTCAATTACGTGGACACCGACTGAGGGGATTTCCGAATATTTGATCGCAATTACTTGTCTTGATACAATCGGTTATGGACAATATCTCGATCCCCCGACTCTTGACAGCAATCGCAAAATCTTCCGCTTTTTCCGCAGAAATCCGGATAATCCTCGACTCAGAAATCTCACACTCTATGGATTCATCCAAGGCACAAAAGCTCCCGTCGTTTGGACT
>JALRFC010000248.1 GCA_023253875.1 Candidatus Kapaibacterium sp. | reverse complement strand
TGATAAAGTAGATCATAAGCATTTGAATTATGATGTGGACTTTCTTCGAGGCATCATTCCAACAGCTGAGAATTTGGCAATTTGTTTTTGGAGCATTTTGGAATCAAAAATACCAAGTGGCACGATGCATTCCATCAAATTATTTGAATCGAATCAGAATTTCGTTGAATACTTTGGTGAACCGGTACGCATACCGGTATATCAGTATGAATCCAATACCAATGGAGAAGTTATCAAATGAAAAAACATAGTCAACAATCACCACTCATAAAAGCAACCCGTGAAGCAATGGGTGCTATGGATATTTCTGATTCATTGATACATGAATTCGTAAAAGACCTATTCCCAAAGGTGAATGAGCATGGAGCACCCTTGTTTGATGCAAATGGTAATCTCCCGATCAGCAGAGAAGATAGAGATATCATGATTGAGCAAGTCACAGAGAAATTTGGAGACATTTTTAATATTCTTCGAATAGATCGTAATGATCCGAATAGTATGAATACACCGCATCGATTGGCAAAAATGTGGGTGAATGAACTCTTTGCCGGCCGTTATGAACCTGCTCCAAAGATTACTGTATTTCCAAATCGAAAAGATGTTGATGAATTGATCATTAGTCGTAACATTACGGTCATGTCGGTGTGTTCGCATCATTGGCAACCAATTTCGGGAACATGTGCCATAGGGTATATTCCGGGTGATCATGTTCTAGGATTATCAAAACTTTCACGAATCGTTGAATGGTTTTCACGCAGAGGACAAATTCAAGAAGAATTGGGTGAGCAGATTGCAGATTTCATCGAAGACATCATTAAGCCAAAAGCACTTGGTGTTGTCATTGAGTCCAAACATTATTGCATGATAGCAAGAGGTGTCAATGAATCTGAAGATAAGGCATCAATGGTCACTTCGGTCATGCGTGGTAGTCTTCGAGATGAATTACCATTAAGAAATGAGTTTCTCACATTGATTCGCTAATGAAAAAAAACACTTCAATATTCATTCCTGGTAATGAATATGAGCAAGAATATTGGTCTAAAGGTATACTTGTTGCGGGAGTAGATGAAGCCGGAAGAGGTTCACTTTCCGGTCCAGTGGTTGCAGCTGCTGTCATATTTCCTATGGGAACAGTCAATGAGCTAGGTTGTAGGGACTCTAAAGTATTGCCTCACGCGAAGAGGGAACAACTATTCCTACAAATACAACAAAAAGCAATAGCTATAGGTATCGGGATTATTGATAATGATATCATTGATCAAGTCAATATCAGGGTTGCCACAAGAATGGCCATGACAAAAGCTATTGAACAGTTATCACAATCACCCATTCATGCTTTGATAGATGGAAATTATTTTGAGCATCAAAGCATACCATTCAGTACAATCATCAAGGGAGATCATCATTGTTTTTCAATTGCAGCAGCCTCAATCATTGCCAAAGTCACAAGAGATGCGATCATGCAGGAAATCGACTCAAAAGTCGGTTCACTTTATTATTTTGCGCAAAATAAAGGCTATGGTACTGAAGCACATCGAAATGCAATTCGGATGCATGGACCTTCAAAGTATCATCGAACAACTTTCCTAACCAAGATCATTGATAATGAATAAACATTTCTTTCAACAGATTCGTGTCATTAGTCCACGTGAAAACATCGATATGACATGTAATCTTCTCATTGATGAAGTAGGTCGGATTTCTTATCCCGATGCTTCATTCAAACCGGATTCCGACTGCCTGGTGATAGATGCACATGATTTGATAGCATCTCCGGGATTTGTTGACATGCATGTTCATTTACGTGAACCAGGTCAAGAATATAAAGAAACCATAGCAACAGGTACTGCTGCAGCTGCAAATGGGGGATTTACAGACATAGTTTGCATGCCGAATACTCAGCCGGCAATAGATAGTAAAATTACTTTGGAGTATGTGAAAAATAGAGCCCAAGGCAATATTGTTGATGTGCATGTCTGTGCGGCAACGACGATAGGTCGCAATGGTGAACAATTAACTCCAATGATTGAATTATTGGAATCAGGTGCAGTGATGTTTTCGGATGATGGTTCTTGTGTTGAATCACCTGAAATGATGAGAAGAGCATTTGAGTATTTAGCTCCCTTTGATGGATTACTCACTCAGCATTGCGAAGAACATTCCATGACAAAAGATTTTGTTATGCATGAAGGGTATGTATCCGCTGAACTTGGCGTGAAGGGTTATCCATCAATTGCCGAAGAATTGATTGTCAATCGGGATATCCAATTGGCATTGTATTGCGGAAATCGTCGCTATCATGTATCACATATGAGTACAAAAGGGAGTGTTCAACTTGTTCGGGAAGCCAAAGCGCGTGGCCAAAGAGTAAGTTGTGAAGTTACTCCTCACCATTTCATGCTTACACATGAGGCTATTAAAGAGCATGGCACACATGCAAAAATGAATCCCCCGCTTCGAGAGCAATCAGATATAGACGCGATTCTCGAAGGTTTGGCTGATGGCACCATAGATGCTATAGCAACAGATCATGCACCTCATGCCGAGCATGAGAAACACTGTGAATTAGCTTTAGCGGCCAATGGAATTATTGGATTGGAAACATGTCTTGGATTATCAATCACACATTTGGTAAAGACCGGAATCCTACCAATTCAACGATTGATTGAAATCTTGTCCATAGGCCCTAGAAGTATTTTACATTTACAACAACCAAGCTTGATTGAAGGCTCAATTGCTTGTTTGACCATATTCAATCCTGAAGAACATTGGACTCCAATTCCTGAGAGAAGTCTTTCCAAATCTCAGAATAGCCCATTTTATG
>JALRFC010000247.1 GCA_023253875.1 Candidatus Kapaibacterium sp. | reverse complement strand
CACTTGGTTGAAGACAAGATCCACGCTCGTTCAATCGGACCTTACTCACTCATTACGCAACAACCGCTTGGTGGTAAAGCACAATTCGGTGGTCAGCGTTTGGGAGAGATGGAAGTTTGGGCTTTGGAAGCCTATGGCGCGGCGCATACATTGCAAGAAATGCTTACTGTCAAATCAGATGATGTGACCGGTAGAGCAAAGATGTATGAGTCCATTGTCAAAGGTGAGAATATTCCAAATCCAAATATTCCTGAATCATTCAATGTTCTCGTTAGAGAATTGCAAGGCCTCTGCTTGGACGTGGTCATAGAATAATGATCTTGTCTTGTAATTGAGTTGAACTAGGAGATAGCATCTCCACTTACACTAGAACTATTTATACATCCAACTGGAGAAATCGATGCAAGCGCATTCAATTCCCCGAAAAGGATTTTCTCAGATAACAATTAAGATCGCATCACCTGATGAAGTGTTAAATCGCTCCATGGGTGAGGTGACCAAACCTGAAACAATCAATTATCGCTCATTCAGACCAGAAAAAGACGGTCTCTTTTGCGAAAAGATCTTTGGCCCAATACGAGATTGGGAATGCGCATGTGGAAAGTACAAGCGTATTCGCTATAAAGGAATCGTATGTGATCGATGCGGAGTTGAGGTAACTCAAAAATCTGTTCGTCGTGAAAGAATGGGTCATATCATGTTGGCAGTTCCGGTGGTTCATATCTGGTTCCTCCGTTCTCTTCCAAGCAAGATTGCTCATGCACTCGGTATGATTACCAAAGATGTTGAGCGTATTGTCTATTATGAATCCTATGTGGTTGTTCAGCCGGGTAGTACAGGCCTGACAAGAAAAGATCTTCTTACCGAGGAACAATATCTTGAAGTCATGGCATCGCTTTCATCTGCTGAAAGAGCAATGGATGATGATGATCCGAAGAAATTCATTGCATTGATCGGTGGGGAAGCAATCAAAGAATTGTTGAAGCGCATTGATCCAGAAAATGATTTCGAAACACTTCGTATTCAATTGCGTGAAGAGACTTCTCAGCAAAGAAAAGCTGATTTGCTCAAAAGATTGCGTATCCTCGAAGCATTTACAGGTACTGAATTACCAAATAAGTCACGTCCTGAGTGGATGGTACTTGATGTGGTTCCTGTGATTCCTCCGGATCTCAGACCTCTTGTACCTTTGGAAGGTGGACGTTTTGCAACATCCGATTTGAATGATTTGTATCGCCGGGTGATCATCAGAAATAATCGTTTGCGCAGACTTATTGACATCAAAGCTCCTGAAGTGATTTTGCGTAATGAGAAGCGTATGCTTCAAGAATCTGTGGATGCACTATTTGACAATAGTCGTCGTAGTGTCCGCTCAGAATCACAAAGAGCGCTCAAATCACTTGCTGATGTATTGAAAGGAAAAACAGGTCGTTTCCGCCAAAACCTTCTCGGTAAGCGTGTCGATTATTCAGGTCGTTCCGTTATCGTTGTTGGTCCTGAATTGAAGATTCATGAGTGCGGTCTTCCAAAAGATATGGCTGTCGAATTGTTCAAGCCTTTCATTATACGCAAGTTGATTGAAAGAGGTCATGTAAAAACCGTTAAAAGTGCAAAGAAATTGGTTGAAAGAAAGACCAATGAAGTTTGGGACATTTTGGAGAAGGTGATTGATGGACATCCAGTGATGCTCAATCGTGCTCCAACATTGCACAGACTTGGTATTCAAGCATTCCAACCTCGTTTGATTGAAGGGAAAGCAATTCAATTGCATCCTCTCGTTACAACTGCATTTAATGCCGATTTCGACGGCGATCAAATGGCGGTGCATTTGCCGATTAGCCATGAAGCTCAGCTTGAAGCATTATTGCTCATGCTTGCCTCACACAATATTATGCATACGCAACATGGTGATCCAATTGCCGTTCCTTCACAGGACATGGTATTGGGTGCATATTATTTGACGAAACTTCGTCGTGGAGCAAAAGGCGAGGGCAAAATATTTGCTTCTGCATCAGAAGTGATCATTGCCTATAATTCAAAACAGATATCACTGCATACCAAGATCAAAGTTCGTATTGAAACGGAACAAGGTAAGCGTTCACAACTCATTGAAACTACCGTTGGCCGAGTCATTTTCAATCAAATTGTTCCAAAAGAAATGGGCTATTTGAATGAGCTTTTGACAAAAGGTCGTTTGCGTCAAATCATTGGTCTATGTTTCCGTAAAGCAGGTCTTGCAAAAACAGTTGAATTCCTCGACAATTTGAAAGAAACAGGATTCTTGACTGCAACACGTGGCGGACTTTCTGTATCAATCTCTGATGTTGTTATTCCTGATGAAAAACAAACAATCATTGATAGAGCACAAGAGACAGTAGATAATATTGAAGAGTATTATCAGAATGGTGTTATCACTTCCGGTGAGCGCTATAACAAGATCATTGATACTTGGTCAAATGCAACAAATCGTGTAGCTGATAAACTCTATTCAGAACTCCAGAAAGAATCTGATGGATTCAATACATTCTGGATGATGCTTGACTCACAAGCTCGTGGTTCAAAAGAACAGATCAGACAGCTTGCAGGGATGCGTGGTTTGATGGCCAAGCCACAAAAATCACTTTCGGGTTCAAGTGCAGAATTGATTGAGAATCCAATTATTTCAAACTTTAAGGAAGGTTTGACAATTCTTGAGTATTTCATTTCAACGCACGGTGCTCGTAAAGGTCTTGCCGATACCGCATTGAAGACAGCTGATGCAGGATATTTAACACGTCGTTTGCATGATGTTGCGCAAGACATGATTATCTCTCATGATGATTGCGGCACTATTCGTGGTGTTGA
>JALRFC010000246.1 GCA_023253875.1 Candidatus Kapaibacterium sp. | reverse complement strand
ATCAGAATACTATAACTGAAAAAGATACTGGTTATATGTTGGATATTCGTTATCCCCAACTTTCAAACACCTATTGTGCTCCACCGGAGAAAATATTCTACTTCGAAGTTCCATCATCTAATACATGTATTGCAGTTACTTCACATGCAGATAAACTTCGTGAAAGTGCACTGGATAAACTCGCTTATATGCAACAAGAAATACATGGGTATATGTATTATGATCCATACAGTAAAAAAAATATCATTCAATCAAAAATGGATGTGTATCAAAAGAAAATCATACTTGCAATATGTAATCTAAATGAGACCATCATTGAATCATTACCAAGAATCGAAACATATACTGATTCAATGAGAAATATAAGTCACTTACTCAATCGTGATTCACTTAACTATATCAAACAAAAGCTGACTTTAGACTCTATTCATCATGAACATGAACATACATACAAACATATGTTTCATTATACACAAAGAGGTAATACAATTTCATTGAGATGTACATGGACTGATGGTTCTCTATATACCCTCACTGAAGATATAACACATCGAACATTGCGCATTCAGAAGGAAGGAAAAAGTAAAGTGTACAGATCCACAAGAAGTCAGGGACAGGGTTCTTTGGCAGATCTCTTGAAACAGCCATTTTACAATATCATCAATGATGATGATATCTGTCAGCAATGTAATCGCCCGAAACAGTTAACAGGATGCCTAATGCAAACATCGCATACTCTATTTCTACGAAGAAATATTCCTGAATCGTAAATGATTGTTGAAACGCCCCTCTGGGGCCGTGAGAACCACGCGTGGAATAAAAAAGGAGTGCCTCTATCGAGTACACTCCTTTTGTTGTTGTGGGGGGCTTTTGTTTCATGCTCATACCACGACTGAAGTCGTGGTTTGTAGAAGAGTCTTGGTTTAGCGCGTGATCTGCATCATCGTCACGGATGTGTTGCCGGCTTTTGTGGCGCGGACGATATATGTTCCGGATGTGAGTGAAGATGCATCATATGTATGTGTATTATTGAGTTGTGCTATTGTTTGACCAAGCATTGTTGTGATAGTTATTGAATCATAATCCATTGCTCCGAATGTCACGATTGAGCTTGCAGGATTTGGATAGACTATCACATGTGCCGGTGGAATTTCTTGCTCATTGATGCTGAGCGCGCTCATCAATACGACTGTTGATGCGATTGGCTTGAGTTCAGTATTATGTCCTTTAGTCATGATGCGAACTTCACTACCTGGTGACATCACTGCAGGTTGCACGGCATTACGTGATTCATCCATCATTTGTGTGGCTTTTGTGAGCGCAAATTGCATGATACCATTATTGGTCACAACCTTGAGCTCATTATTATCAACTTCTTGAATTGTTCCAAGAACCATCAAACCTTCAGAATTGTCACGAACACCATTTTCGCATGTGATGTCTACAATACCCTGCAAAAGAACTGAATATGTTTTGTCAACTACCAGACAAATCTTTCTGCCAAAAGTCAATTCACTAATATCAACAAGTTGTCCAAAATCATTGACAATCATGCTTCCATTTTCAGTGACATATACATCTTTTGAACCACCGGATGTCATCACTGTGATTAATGAATCACTTGCTTTGGAAATTGTACCGGATACATAATCATATTCAATACAATTTGTAAAGATCATAGCATTGAGGATGAAACCTCCATTGCCTACATCGGTTGTCATTCCATCAATACGAGCGCCGATAACATCTGAAGTTGGAGTAAATACTTCTCCACGACAATTCACGATTGAAGATGAAGCATTGAATTCTGTACTACGCATATCACCGCGATCTGTCTTAATGACTATGGTATTGCCTGAAAGTGATTCGATCACGCCGCTTATATAATTCGTATTGCATGGATCATAGACGATGATCATGTCCGCAATGCGCTTTGGACCACTCATGCGATAGAGTACATTCACATAGGATCCATCAACTACAGCACTTAGATTTATTGGAAGATTCATGCAATCAGCTGCTACTGTCGCAGAGTCGATTGCAAATTCAATTTCACCATTTGTTCCGGCACTGATAATAATATTCAATGCAGTATCATTGATAAATTGAATTTTGCCATCAGCTTGGAAGGAATATGGACAATCATCTATGATGGATAATTTGAGTGCGATATTTACACCATTCTTTTCAATGGCAAGACCATCCACCCCGAGTCCTTCTTTGAGTTTGTCTTTCGTGATGAATTCTCTTTTGCAATTTGTCAATTCTGTTTCATCTGTGAGGACCACTCTTGTGGTTTGACCATAAATACCAATGCTGATGGTATCACCATCAATTTGATTGATGATGCCACTTACATGCGTCGGACAATTCTCTTTGAGATATGCATATTGCAAGAAGTTACCGCGTCTTGGCGAAATGATATAAGAGACCGAGATTTTCATTCCTGATTTCAAAGTGCTTGGTGGAATCTGCTGTCCATCGCAACCAAAGAATGGAAATGGAAGTGAACTATCACCGGGAACCCAATTCCATAAGAATTCAGGATTGATGGAAATTCTCACAGTGTCTGTAGTATTATCGGGTCGAACAAATAATGTAGAATCTTCAAATGCAATGAGCGTGCCTTCCATCTGTGAAGTTTGTATGCAATCATTTGTTGCTTGGATGGTTGAGGCATACGGTACTTGACCGTTTCCAGCGGCACGGATATAGACGGTATCACCAAGAGCAATATCATTCAAGCGTAAAGGCCTTCCATCGCAAGAATACACTTGGGATTGTGCATCATATATAAAAGTGATTGCTGTTCCGGAAGGACCGAAGATTGATTCTGTCGTACTTTTTGTCTCGATGGTGGTATTTGTTTTGGCGAGA
>JALRFC010000245.1 GCA_023253875.1 Candidatus Kapaibacterium sp. | reverse complement strand
GAAGATGCAAGGGTTGACTCAGTGCTGGCGGGCAGCTTGATTCATGACTCCATGCCTTCACTCTTGGACAAAGATATAGGTGTTCAATTCCCCAAAAAAGAAGCAAAATCTCCGACAATCATTGATATAAATACTGCTTCGACATCCGCATTAATGAATATTCCAGGGATTGGTCCTTCCACTGCAGAGAAGATTGTGGAATATAGAAAAGAGTATCCATTCACGAGTATTGAAGATATCATGAATGTAAAAGGAATTGGAGAGAAAAAATTCGAGAAGATGAAGCAATGGCTCAAAGTTGGTAAGAAGTCAGTCAAGACATCGAATCAATGATGGATTTGAGCGCAGATACTGCTTGCTCAACTTCGTGAATTGTATTGTCCTTACAAAAAGAGAAACGCACTGCTGCTTTTGCTTCAGTATCGCTAAGTCCAATCCCCTGAAGTACATGCGACGGTTGTTGACTACCTGAAACACATGCGGAGCCATTTGAAACCGCAATATTTGCCATATCCATCAATTGTAGAATTGACTCTCCATCTTGAATATTGGAAAAAGAGACATTCAGAATTGAGGGAAGGCAATCAGAATGAACATCTGTCGTATTGATTCGTGCTTGGGGAATGTGTACACTTATCAATGAGCGCATATGAACGTGCAAAGCACGCATGTGGACATGTCTTTGATCCATTTCCTTCATTGCTTTGCGTACTGCATGCTGAAAACCCACGATGAGTGCTGGTGATTCCGTTCCGGCACGACGATTTCTTTCTTGTCCACCGCCATGCTGATGCGATTTGAAATCTATACCCTTACGAATGAACATGGCACCAATACCTTTGGGACCATGAATTTTGTGTGCTGAAATCGACATGAAATCCACCATCAATCGAGCTACATCTATCGGAATTTTCCCATAACTCTGTACTGCATCCGTATGAATATAGGAAGTAGCCGGTAACTGCTCTTTGATTGCGGCTATATCTTGAATGATTCCGATTTCATTATTAGCATGCATGAAACTGATCAGACTTCTTTGGCTTGGGAGCAATTCAGGCCAATGTTCCACAACTTTTCCCATATTGTCAACAGGGGCAGTTTGTAGCCTAAATCCTTGTGTAGCAAGCCATTCCGCTGGATGCGACACAGCATGATGCTCAATAGCAGAGATAAGTAATGAGTCTGTCAATCCGGATTCAATACAGGCGCTCTTGAGAATTGTGTTATTTGACTCTGTTCCACCGCTAGTAAAGATAATTTCTGCAGGATGAGCATTCATCGAATGTGCAATTTCTTCTCTTGCTTCTTCGATGGCAACTCTAGATTGTCTTCCAAGAGAATAAGCTGAAGAAGGATTGCCAAAATTTTCTGTTAACCAGGGCAACATGGCATCAAAAATTTCTTCATCTATCTTAGTTGTGGCTGAATTATCGAAATATATCATGGAATAGAGAAATGTGGATAACTTATTCACAGCATCAATGCTATGCAAAACTATGGAATTATGTGGAAAAACTCCTAGAATGAGTACTTTCAAGGTATTAAGGTATGTTGATAACTTTTTATCAATACCAGGTCAGGAATATGGCATTATCATTGTCTAAATACTTACAAGGGGGCAATAGTAACCCATAACAATGGAAAAATTCTTTGTCCATAGGGTTGTTAATCAATATATTGCGTTTCGGTGACGAAGAACCACTTGTTCTTTCTGAAAAATTATCCACATATACCTATATGGAGTGTATCATGAAAACGAAAAACATGATCATGGCATTTGTTTTGAGCGCATTCATTGCTGCTCCTGTAATGATGACAGCTGATTGCGGAACAAAATCAAAAGCAGAATGTGCAAAAGAAGCTTCTAAAGAAGATGGTATGGCATGCTGCAAGAAGAAAATGAGCTCAAAAGAAGCCAAAGGCGACAATTGCTCTAAATCTTCTGCAGATAATGCGAAGAAAGAAGTAGCACCCAAAAACTAAAGAGCTTTGCCCAAGGATTAAATCCTTGGGAATCTTAAGAATAAGCCTTGTGATGCTATCGCAAGGCTTATGATGTCGATAATTACTAAAATCATGGATTCGTTGCGAATTTTGCATTAATCCACATTGCATTACTGTCTTAGGTCTTCAAGCGGAGTCAAGATATGTCAAAAGGCGGCGCCGGTAAGGTTTATTTCGTTCTCTATCTTGCAGTTATTCTCGAACTTCTCATCATCATCGTGGAACGCGATGAAGCTGAGGAGCATTTGATGAAGAAACAGCAGGAATCCATGCGCATCGTGGAAAGCATTTTGACGCAATTGCAGTCAGGTGCAGGAACCGAGGGGATTAATACAAGACCTCAGGATGCCATCGTTCTATCTGAAAAACTCCCGGCTGAACAGCAGAAGTTCTTCAAGAAATTCCGTACTTATTATATCGAAGTGGGTGTAACAGATGTTGCTTCTGCATTGAATATGGAAGGAATGGATGATGCACAAAAGAAAGAGAAAATAGAAACACTGAAGAAACTTGCCAATGTGCAAGAGCTTCAGTATGAAGTATATTATAATCCTAGCAAAGAAGTTGATGTTCCGCCTTCACCGGCTGCTTCAGAATTCAAGAAAGTACAGACATCCCCGCAAGCAGGAATGAAACTGGCGAATCCGCCGAATGCTACATCACCTGAATCTTGGGAATTACAGGCAACCCGAAAGTTGGAATTGAATACAAGTTCAATGAAGGACTATAAAGAGCCTATTTATTCTGAATCATCAGTTAAAACTGGTGATATCGTACAATTTGCTCCACCTGATTCTGCTCGAGTAAATCGAATTTTTGGCTATTCCGTAGAAAAGACAGAGAGACTTCGTACTTCGAATAATCAAAAACTAACGA